>NZ_JBXWRD010000024.1:0-70161 GCF_059612725.1 Ruegeria sp. YKSF070
GGCGACGCGTCGCAACCCGCTACGACAGATGTCCGAAGGTATTCCTATCAGCCATCGCACTCGCCGCCGCAGTCATCTTCTGGCTCTGAAAATCAATGAGTCTGGAGCCTAGTACCGATTGATACTAGATACATGCCAAGGGTCCAAAATGGAGCGAGAGTTGGCAGTTCGTCCGCTCCTTGCAGCCCATCCAAGGAACCATATTGGCCTCCCAGAGGTCGAGAACGCGAACGTCTCACGAACAAAAAAGTCCCACTTTTACCCCAGAGCGAAAACGGTGGGACGATTTTGCCCCGTAACTCATTGATATTATTAATACTTGGAGGTGCTTTGGTGCCCGGGGGCGGAATCGAACCACCGACACGAGGATTTTCAATTGGTCTGTTGATCCAGGCGTGCTGTTTCAAGATTGCTCAACCTACAACGTAGCCGATTGAAATTCTTGATCTTTGTGCTTGGCAGATCGTCTCGACCGATCTCACGCCGGAGCATTCAAGCACGCTGCTCGTGCTACCCCAGCGATACCCACGGACGCCGAGCATGAGCGGCGAACGGCAATGCACTGAGGCCGCAGCGTGCGGGCACCTTGCAGTTACACCAAAACTGTTTCGTCTATCATGGTGCTCATCGATTGGTCCTTAAGTTGTCAGCCTTACTCGCGCCCCTTGGCCACTCTCGATGCCAGAAGCGTGCCACCCATACAAGGGCTTGTCATGGTCACATAGCACGGCCACCTCGGTAGGTAAGTACTCATAGTTACGAAATGGTTTAAGATCGACCGATTTTGGATCCTTTTGCACAGAGACACCGGCGTCCGTTGGGTTCCCACAAATGATCAAAAAAACGTTCTCCAAGTACCCCTTGACTGATCCTCCAAGCTGTAAGCCCAGAGTGTCGAACTTTTCCTTCGGATCGTTTAGATCTTTAAACAAGCATGGTGCAGTTTGCTCATACCACACGAAAAGAGCGTCCGCCTCATCATCGTCTATCGCCTCTTCGGCTTGACGAAGTGGCTCCTCAAGAGTCAAGACCCATTGATAGATCTGCCTGAACTCTCCAAAAACTGTAGCTTCTTTCAAGAAAGTTGCAGCTTCATAATTCACGTCGATGAAACTGCCATTCTTTCTTTTCTTTTTGACTTGCAGCAGAGGCGGGGTGCTCCACTGCCCATCGAGTGATGAAATACCTATCGGGTATTCCTGAAGTCTGAAATCCTTTTGCCTCGGTATTAGATGTGCTCGAATAAGGGAGTCAGGGCTATCACTGCCGTCTGACAAACCTCTCCTCCAGCATCGAGGCTTGGCGATCATGGCGGAGTACTTCACAGAAAAAGATTTGTCTTTGATCCTATAAAGAAGAGATCTCCAGTTCTGCGCCAGAAGCTGGCTCTGCGTTGGGGCAGAAGGAATTTCGCGCTTCGAAGTTTCTTCTGCTTCTGCCAACGCATGGAAACGTGCTTTCATCCAGGCCAGACATCGATTCCTAGTATCCTTATAAGAAGTAGATAAGCGAAACGTAGACGGCACATCCAGAAAGTCTAATGACGACAACTCTGAATTTACAGATAGTATATTGTCAGCGCCAATTTCTCGTTTAGCTCTCTCTACGCTATTATTTATTGAAATATCAAACAAATGCAATAGAAAGTCTTTAGCATTGGCGGGTGGCCAGTTCTTTTCGCTCGATCTAAGCGAAACTGCTAAGATTTGGCCGTATTTGTCACTGTCTGGGGTAAGGACTTCAACTGGCAAATTCTCACAAAGACCGCCATCTACGTATGCGTTGCGCCAATCTTTAACCTTATCAAATGAAGAAAACAGAAGTGGTATGTTGCACGATGCCACCAAAGCGTCCAAAAGTAATGCATCTCCACTGTCGTCTTCTGACGAGAAGTAGATAGCGCGCTCATCCGAAAGAGAGGCGGCACTTATAAAAAGAGGTATTTTGGCATCACAAACTCGGGCCTCTTTTGCAACGCCAAGACCATCGAGCAGAGCCGCCATGAAATCCTTTAGCAGATTTTCAGGGACAAGAGCTCTGCCGCGGTATATTTGCAAAAGCTTTTCACCATTCGCGATCCATCCTTTCTTCTTTAATTCCCGAACCTCCTCAGAATTTCTCAGCAGTGTAAGTGCGGGCTCAAGCATTGAAGAGTCGATTTCATTGACACGAATATCGAACGCAACCATCGCCGCAGCGACGGCCCCTGCGGACGTACCGGCAACCCGAGTGACTTGAGTTGCACCTTGCTCCCTGCACGCTTGCAAAGCTTCGACGGCCGCTGCCAACGCAGAGAGCTTCGCGCCGCCACCTTGGAATACAAACTGTGTTTTTGCCAAACGGACTTCCCCCAACTTGAGACAATACTCAATACAACTAAAGCCGTGGTCAAGCCACTAAGCACTGCCTAAGGGACGGCGCTTTCAAACTACGACGGTGAAAATCGAATCATCTATCGCGAGTGTATCCGTTGGCCGTTGGTATTGACGCCGTCACAACCCGATCCAAAACCCTGCAAACCCTCTAGGGTTGTCCCTGACGCGGCTCATCCGCCCATCTTATCATGGGCTTATGAAACGCAAGCTCACCACCAAGTTCATCGAACGCCAGAAGCCAGACCTGTCGAAACGTCTCGATTTCCGGGACGAGTTGATGCCGGGCCTGGTGCTGCGCATCAGCAAGTCCGGCACCAAGACGTTCTGCCTGCACAAGCGCATCAACGGCAAGATGCGCCGTCTGACCATCGGTCGGTTCGGCGTCGTGTCGCTGGCCGAGGCGCGTGAACGGGTGCGACAGGTTCTCTACGAAATCGAGACGGGCCGGTTCGAGGATCGCACGGGCGTGGAGGTCGAAACGAAGCCCACGCTAGGCGACGTGATCCCCGATTACATCGAGAAGCACGCCAAGGTTCACAACCGCGACTGGAAGCGCAAGGAAGCCCTGCTGGCGAAGTTCACCACACTGCACGGCAAACGGATCGACGAGATCAAGCGCGCCGATGTCGTGAAAGCCTGCGACGTGATCCACAAATCCGCGCCGGTCAGCGCGAACCGCGCGCTGGCCCATCTCAAGCACCTGATGGGCTGGTGTGTTGAACGCGGTATGATCGATGCCAACCCCATCGCGGGGA
Organism: Ruegeria sp. YKSF070; assembly: GCF_059612725.1. Classification (NCBI taxonomy): domain Bacteria; kingdom Pseudomonadati; phylum Pseudomonadota; class Alphaproteobacteria; order Rhodobacterales; family Roseobacteraceae; genus Ruegeria; species Ruegeria sp. YKSF070. The sequence goes on from NZ_JBXWRD010000024.1 coordinate 3,131, forward strand.
TGAAACCGTTGTCGAAGGAACGGTCGCGCGAGCGCGTGCTGACCGATGACGAGCTGGGTGCGCTGTGGACGGCCTGTGACGCCGAAGGCTATCCTTTCGGGGATTGCATGAAGCTGTTGATCCTGAGCGGCCAGAGACGCGCCGAGGTCGCCGAAATGCGCTGGTCGGAACTCGACCTTGAAAAACGCCTGTGGACCCTGCCTTCGCAGCGCGCCAAGAACGGCAGGCAGCACACCGTCCCGATCACCGACGCGATGCTGGACGTGCTGCGCAAAGTGCCGAGGTTCCTCGGGTCGGACTACGTGTTCACGACCACCGGCAAGTCGCCCGTGTCGGGGTTCGGTCGCCTGAAAGCTCGGCTCGACAAGGCGCTGCCCAAGGGCACCGAACCGTGGATCATCCACGACCTGCGCCGCACGATGTCCACCAACATGGCGATGCTCGGCGTTCCCCAGCCCGTCACCGAAGCGCTGCTCAACCACAAGACGGGTGTGGTCTCAGGCGTGGCCGCTATCTACAATGTCTATTCATACGCGGACGAGAAGCGCGAGGCATTGGAACAGTGGAACCGCCATCTGACCAAGATGAGTCAGGGCCATTCGGATCGGCCTGCCGGAAAGATGTCGGCGCAATTCTCGGCCTGAAAGACGATCCACGCTTTCCAGATTTCTGGGAAAAGATCAGTGCATCGGGTAAGGTGAAACGCCGAGCTCTGCAAATGTCGCCGTCCGCCTTCGCGGTTTCGCCGTTCGACATGTCGGCAACGCAGCGCATCACTTGGCTGCAACGGAACGTGATGCATCCCGTTGAGAGGCTGGAAACCGCGCTGGAAGCCCCGAACAAGCCGCACTTTGTCCATTGGGAAGAGGAGTATCTGGGTCCTCGCGGCTCCTTCCTGCCGGAGGACATAGACAGCACCTTGGCCGGTCTAGCCGCACTCAGAGATCAGACTGAAGCCTTGATTGCGAAACTTCGTGTCGATCTCCGCATGAAGGTTCAGGCCAATGACGAAATCCGATTCAACATCGTCTATGATGCCATTCGGGACCTCCACGAATTCTTTCCCGAATTTCCACTGTCGCGGGGCAATTGGGACCCAGAGCACAAGCAGGTCGGGATTTTGCCTGACTACGTGCGGCGTGTGTTCTTGGAGACCACGGGGGGAGATGAACGGCTTGACGGCCCCATCCAACTCGCCCTCCAAGACGTCAGAAAATCCCAACGCAAATCGACCTGACGCTTTCAGGACCTTCGCTCGAAACGTGTCACGATCTGCGCCATCTTTCTCCTTGTCGGAGCGCTCCTTCGCAAACCCTAACTTGCTGAAGGAAAAGACAGATGAACATTTCAGACGGTCGCAAGACCTTGGCCACACGCGCTGACCTCAAGCGCCTTGGCATCAACGTGAGCAACACCACCCTGCTGCGCTGGGAGGCCCGTGGACGCTTCCCTCGACGCATCAGGATGGCCGGAACCAGCGTTGCGTGGTTCCTGTCCGAGATCGAGGACTGGCTCGCTGACCGCGCCGCCGAGCGCGCCCGCACGCATTACGCCGAATACTGACCGGCGACCACACCCCACCAATTAAGCGATCTGCGCGCGCCTGAGGGTGTCCATCACCTGTGGCGGCAGGGTCGCATGTCGGAGACGATCATGACGAACAAGAAAACCTATGTGCCCAACAAGCACCCCAAGAACACGGCCCGGATCTTCAAGGACCTTGATGACGACGCCGATGTCACCCGCAGCCAGTACCAATTCTTCATGGATATTTGGGATTTCTGGGAAGTGCCGAAAGGGACAGTCTATACCTTCTTGGGCTTCAAGAGGGTTTCGGACGGGAAATGGATCGAGAAGGCCATCAAGATAAGGAACGGCGCGTTTTCGATTGAGGTTTTCGACCTCCTTACCCAGTTCAATCGCTGGGACTACGATCAGTATTTCTGCCCGAACGCCTTCTCCAAGCCGCGCCGCAAGCGCCAGTATGCCCTGCCGACACGTTTCGGCTGGTGCGACATCGACGAGAGCGAACCCAACGCTTATGACCCGTGGCCGAGCTTGGTCTGGGAGACTTCGCCCAATCGGTATCAGGCGCTTTGGTCATGGGACACGTACCACGAACCAGACGAGGCCGAACGGTTCTCCAAGGCGCTGGCATATCGGCATGGTGGCGACAGGAACGGCTGGACGATCACGAAGATGCTGCGCCTCATGGGATCGGTCAACCACAAGCCCCAGTATGACGAACCTTATGTTCACACGGTCGCGTGTGACTGGACCAAAATTCGCGCTCGTCCGCTTGCCTTGAAGCGAGATCGAACAAAGCTGACGAGTCCTCTGCCCGAGGTAGATGTCGATCCGACCAAGTTCGACAGGGCCGAGGTCATAAGGAAGTACCGCAAGGACCTTCATCCAAAGGCGCGAACGCTTATGGGGAACCGAAAGGCATACGAGCCGAACCGATCTGCCCAGATTTTCCACATGATCGCCGCGCTACACGAGGCAGGCGCGTGTCATGATGAAATCGCCAGCGTGATCTGGCCGAACCCCTATTTCGTCGAAAAGCACGGCCATGACCTCGGCAAGCTCAACGAGGAAATCGCCCGTGTTATCGGCAAGCTGGGGGATGGCGCATGAACAAGCGATCCAATCCCAGCAGGCAGCGGCCTCAGCACCAGAAGGGTACGGCACGCCCAGCGAAACGGGCGGGTCGTAACGCGAAATCCCCGAAGGAGACTCCGACAAGAGCAAGGCGACCCGATAAGGTCGTCGCGTTCAAGGCCGGGGGCCGAAACAGCGAACTGACCAAGATTGCCGGTTCGCTAAGGTTTCGCGGACTAGCTGAGACCGCCATCGCGGGCGCGTTGCAGGCGATCAACGTGGCGGCGTGCAGCCCGCCACTCGACGCCGATGAGGTCGAACGCATCGCCGCGAGCGTCAGCGAGTACGAGGCTGGACACGAGGCAGCATTCGGCTGGTTGGGGGACGTAGAGGAAGATGATCCACAGTTCCTCGCATATCCCTATATCGTGAAGGGTGCCCTGACGGTTCTCGACGGGAACATGGGTCAAGGGAAATCGACCTTCACATGCGCAATCGCCGCCGCTGTCACGACAGGCAGGCCCCCGCCGTTCGTGGATGTCATCGAAAAAGGCTCGGTCCTGTTCATGTCTGCCGAGGACGACCCATCGCGCGTGCTGAAACCCCGCCTCATGAAGGCCGGGGCCGATGTCTCGAAGGTCCGATACCAAGAGGAACCGTTCACCTTGGATGAACGCGGCCTCACTCTCTTGCGGCTAGAACTCGCGGCGAACACGCCCGCGCTCGTAGTGATCGACCCCATCATCGCGTTCATGAAGGAGGGCGCGGATGGGAACAAGGCAACCGAGACCATGCACTTCATGGTGCAGATTGACCAGTTGGCCCGCGAGTTCGACACGGCCATCCTGATCGTGCGGCACCTGCGGAAAGCGCGGGCGGACCATGCTATGCACCAAGGTATCGGGTCGATTTCGATATCAGCGCGGGTGCGCTCAGGTTTGATCCTCGCGCCGCATCCCGACGATCCGCGCAAGCGTGCCGTTGCACATGCCAAATCGAACTATGCCGAGCCGGGGCCGACCATCGTCTTCGAGATGCAGAGCACTGGCCCCCGATCCCATCCCCACGTGATCTGGCACCCTTGCGACCCGGAATTGACGGTGGGTGACCTGCTGGCACCGCCGGACTCGGAGCGTGGGCGACCGCCCAAGGAACGGGAAACGGCCACGGGCTGGCTGGAAAGCGTCCTGCGCAAGGGGCCGGTCAAGAAGAAGGTACTGGACGGCTGGGCCAAGGAGGAAGGGATTTCACTCCCGACCCTTCGGCGCGCAGGCGATGCACTCGGCGTGGTGAAGTCGAAGGACGGGAAAGCCTCCGTCTGGTCGCTGCCCTGATCCGCGCCGCCACGATCACTTGCTCAGAAGTCACGCACGTGTGGGATTTTTGAGCAAGTGTTCATCCCCCCACGGAAAACCGCGCTTACGGGCCTTGTTGGCTCAGGCGTGTCACATAGCAAAAGGAAATCCAAAATGACCAAGCATGTCGAAATGCAGAACCGCCTGAAATCCGCGATCCAGCAGGCAATTCGGAACGAAGGCAAGGCTGAAGGCACCGACGAGGTGAACCTCACCAACACGGACGTTGTCGAGGCCCTGCTGGAGATCGCCGGGCTATATGCATCGCTGCATACGTTCGATACCTATGAACCCATCGACGTGGCGTTCAAGAATGCGATGACCATGAACCAGCACATTTATCGCTTCTTGAAACTCAGGCAGGAGGGGCGATTGCCGTTCGACGTGATCCCGCGTTCGAAAATCAACTAGACCCTACCAAGTCGGGCGGGGGCGGCTCAGAGCCGAAATTCTCGGCAGTCGATATGACCCCTCGTCTGCCCGCAGGGTGCGCGCCGTTAAAAAAACGCCTCCCCCCATCCCCCTGTGGTGGCCCTGTGACAGCGCCGCATCGGGCACCGCGCGGAACGCCTCGGAGCGACCCGTTGACTATCTATCAGTCTGTCGGATGTGAGCCGGACCCGAATTGCCGAGCCTTTTCATGCAGTCCGCAATCGCACTGGGTTTCGGTACCGCGCACCGGGTTCCACTCGGGTGGCAAACTGCTCGGACGGACATTCTATTAGTCATTGCTGCACCCACCCCTTGCGATGGTAATGTCGCAGCACGATGGCCCGGTTGAATAGGGGGAAGCCGATCCACAGACCGTTCAAAGTGAAGAACGACAAGATCGTCCACAGGAACATACCCTTGAACAGGTAGTAGAATGGGCCGAACAGGAGGCACCACAGGCGGTGCCAGTTGCCCAAGATGGTTTTCGTCTGGCCGTTGAAGGCCCATGTCGCGCGTATCGTCATTGCCGATTTCCTCTCTGGCTGGTTTCGATGCCAGCGCAATAAGATCAGGGACCATCGTCAGTCAGGGTAATTCCCGTGCCGACGAGGGAGACCACAGGGGTAGCCGTGACGAAGCCCCACGTCCGTGCAGATGCCGGGATGATCACCGTGAGCGCAGCGTAAAACGCGCCAGCCGGGTTTGCGACGGGATCACCATGCATGAGGCACGCCCCGGCGCTCCTGGCTCAACACAACGCCGCCGCGCGCGCGTTTCGCCCTCGATCCTCGGGGTTAGTTGCAGGTCGCGCCCGATTCCTCCGATTATTACTCTAAGCGTCAAACACGGCCGCCACAAACTCCTGCAAACTGTCAGCGATGCACTTAGATGTTATGAAACTTTCGGCTTCTTCTTTTTCATCCGAGATATATTTCTGCGCTGCTTCGGAAAGTTTGGGCGCGTCGGAAAATTTGCTCTTGGTAAGAGATTTAGCCTCAAAAGCATTCCAGTCTGCTGCTTCTTTGACAGCCGCAATAAGCTCAAAGGCGTCCTTGTTATCTATCAATTTTCCAACAGCCCGGTCTATTTCTTGAATGGACCCTGCAAACTTATTTGCCACATCAAAGGTCGAGGACCCTGCGTTCTTTTTCCACTTCGCGACAAGACTTCGGGACAGCTCGTCCTTCCCTTTCAGAGATTCAAAGAATACGGGTTCGTAGGGGTGTCGCTTTGAGACCTCTTCGAAAAATTCAGCGTAACTCTTTAGTATGAGGCTTTCTTCCAAAGATGTAGCTATTGATCCCATTTGCTTAGCAGGATGCGACAGCTTCGACGAAAGGCCTGTTTTTGAAGTCTTCGCGTGTTCTACTAGCAGCTTACAGACACGCGAATGGTCTTTTTTATTGAGGCCATCGAGCAAAGACCCGTCGGCAGAGATCATACGGCCAACAAAAGCAGCGTTGTCGTCGTCTACACAGCAAGGCACAACGACTTTCTTTCTTAACAGCTCCCGAACGTTTTCGAACTTCAGAGATGCCAAACCGACCAGAAACCTTTCCCCGTTCAAACTGGTTGTCGCATCAGAACTTGCTCGGGCATTCATGAGTTGATTAATTAAATACGGATACGCCCTTTCGTGCAGTCTTTTTATCTCATCTTCAGTAATTTCCTCAATATCCGAAATTTTGCTTGTTGGGAAGAAGTTGGAGCTACTCAGGCCCTCAATCAAAGAATCTACAGCGTGAGTTGTTTTGAGCAGACTTTCTGAGAGAAATTCTTTAATCACAACTCGAAATACGAATCTTGCTTCTTCAGCGGATGCATGTACGCCGGAAGGGTGAGCCGCTTTGTTCCTCAAGTCTCGAACTAGGTTGAGCCTTTGATATTTCTTCTCCTCAAGTAAGCCCTTAGCCTTTAGCTGGTCAGCCATATAGCTCTCGAAAACTTCTTGATTGCCAGCACGCTTCTCAACGTCTTGCCATATCTTCTTCGCGTCGCTGTTTACCTTAGCAAGCTCAGAGAGCTTTCCGCGAATGTCGTCAAAAAGTGCGATGTAGCTCATAACGATGCAACCACGGTACGCGCCACCACTATAGCACGCGATTGCTTCGCGCATGTAGTCGACAAAGTCTTTATTGCTGATTTCGCTCAGCAATTCCTCCATATCAGTCAAGCCGGCCATGAGTTTCTCTAAGAGTGCAGGATACTGTTCGGACGTTCGCGCAACACGCACGGGCTGTAAAGCCCTGTTCGATTTCAAATTTCTAGTTCATAAGGGTTATCCCTGACACGCTCTGACCTTGCGTCTTATCGATCTGCATCAGCAACTTAGGAGATCGACATGACAGATATCGTGACGCTCAAGGCCATCTGCGACGAACTCAAGATCGACCCGCGCGAGGCCCGCGAACGCCTGCGCGCCGCCGCCAGCGACGCCAAGGCGAACCCCGAACTGGCGAAGGCGAGGAAGCCACGCACCCCGTGGCAATGGGTGAAGGGTTCTGCGGCCGAGAAGCAGGCACGCCGCGCCTTGCAGCCGAAGAAGCCTTCGTAGGGCTACCCAACACATCAGGGAACAACGAGAGGGGCGCACATCACGCCCCTTTCCTTGGTGAGGGCTGGCGTTCAGTCTCTCATAGACGCCAATATTACCGAACAGATCGGTGTGGCAGATGTCGTCAGCCAATCCTAACCTCACGACAGTTCGCTCGTGACTTTTGCGGCTAAGCCCGCTACACCCACTGCATGTATGACTGCTGGGAAGATATCGTAAGAGACGCGCCTTCCAAGGCTCCATTTTGTGCAACTTTTGGGATGCTGGATCCTTGGAACCGACTTTTTCGAGCAAGCTCATGAGGGACTTGGCAACAGAACCCAAGAAAGCCTACCGTCACCTCGGAAGTGAAAACGGTCAGGCGTTCATTGGTTTGGTGGCGGATTTCAGGGCGGCGTTCTTTGCCGGTGACGTACCTATGGGACCGCTTTCAGCGACGAAAGTCGAAGGCACCTTTGAGTTGGACTGGTTCGTATCCACTGGCTGCACACTGAAGACGGTGATAGCTGCATCCGGCGCTGGAGACGAAGCGTGGAAAGATGCTCATCGAATCCACCTGAAAGCTATCGTAATTGAAGGGGAGGTGTTTGCTTGATGTTTGAACCAAACTGGGCTTCCCCACCGGGCGACACAATCGCACGGCTGGCGGCGGCTGGAAAAACATCAATTCACGAGTTGGCCGAACGCATCGGGTTCGAAGAAGACTTGTTTTCTAGAATAATGGAAGGGCGCGTTGTGATTTCCGATGAAATCGCAGACGCCCTATCTTCGGAGCTTGGTGCATCACGCCAGTTCTGGATCGAACGCTATAAACAGTTTCTGGGCGATAGAGCGCGGCTTGCAGGTTCTGCGCCAACCGAAGAGCTGTCTAGGTGGGGGCAGTCGTTTCCAGTTCGAGCCCTCCGAGAACTCGGTTGGCTGCCGAAAGGCTCTCGCGGTGAGCGTCTATCCGAGGACATCCTGAGCTTTTTTGGATGCGATAGCATCAGCGGTTGGAACGAGCGGTACTCCGCTGGGATTGGCCAAGTTGCATTTCGAACATCTTTTGCCTTTGAGACCGACGAGATGGCGACTTTGGCTTGGCTGCGTATCGGAGAGATGCAAGCTGAAAACCTGACCTTGGCGAAGTTTTCCGCGAGTAATTTCAAGAAACGTCTGACTGAGTTGAAGAAGCTATGTGCGCTCAAGCGCCCCGAGTTATTCTTTCCAAAACTGCAGCAAGCTTGCGCTGAGGAAGGTGTTGGTCTGGTAAGCTCGAAGGCCCCGAAAGGTTGTCGAGCGAGCGGTGCCACTTGGACATCCCCAAACGGCAACCCGATTATCTTGCTAAGCTTTCGCTATTTGAGTGAAGACCATTTCTGGTTCACTTTTTTCCACGAGGCCGCACACGTGGTTCTGCATGGCACTGACCACATTTCGGTGGATGGCGCTGATCCGTCACCGCTAGGCGCGTCTGTATTCGAAGATGAAGCTGACATTTTCGCTCAAGATACGCTTGTTCCGGCTGACTTGCGAGATGAGATGTTAAACGCAATGCCGACCCGTCCTCATGCACGGAGAATCGCTCGTAAAGCCGGGGTGACACCGGGCATCATTGTCGGACAGCTTCAAAAAGCTGGGGCGCTCCAGCAGCACCAGTTTAATGATCTAAAGCGCCGTTACAAATGGGAAGGGAGCACTAAACTGCCGGTCCTTTCTCAACCTCGGAAATACTCGTAAACATCAGGGCTTTTTTGCCAATTGCACAGGCTGTCTTCGATCACCTGTTTTCCCACGCCAAGAACCCCGTCCAAGGCATCAACGCGAAGCTCCAAGGCTCTACCGGTAATGTGATGGTCGCGATCACCGAAAAACAGTAGCCGTGCCCCTGCGAGCGGTCCTGTTGCCTTATCCAAGTAGACGCTGCCTGGTGTAATCGGAGCAAGCTGAAGTTTGCCGAGCATCGTAAGGAAATCGAACCTTCCGAGGCGTCCTCCACCGAAGCCAAACACCCCCTTCATGGACTTGTAGAGAGCATCGAAAGCCGCTTGGGGTTCCTGACCGACACTTGCATGTGTCGCGATCATTCGATCACGAAATCCGCCGAACTCAGTCTGCCACTCATAGTACGTGCGAAACGTCTTTGCTATGGCTTGAGGTTTCTTACTCTGAAATTTGCGGTGGTTAGAAAAACTACCCGAAATGCTGGCGTCCGCCAACCGGCCAGAGTTTGCGGCCAACATGTTCTCGAACCCTGCAGGGGCTGCAGCATACCGTGCGAACGTCCAAACTGGTCCCACGCCAAACGAACCATAGACATTTGCAGCCAGCTTCCATTCGTCTACCGCGTGTTTTCCGAAATGGGTGAGGACGAAAGTTAACCAGACCGCTTCGTCGAGTTGTCCGCTTCTCTGAAAGTGGAGCGCCCCTCGTACGGGGTCGAAAATACCAGAATGCGGATCACACCTCGCCGCATTCACGCTACGCATCAACAAAGTGTCAATATATGAAATTCGACGTAGGCTGGACACGATCTGTTGCGCCCAGCACTGTCTCCGTTGAGCAGTCGCGATTCCGGGAAGGGGGCCAAGCTGAGCGTCAAGCTGTTCAATTTTTCCAATGAACTCATTTAGTCTGTCTTTGTGGATGCCGTTCATGCCTTGCACCTTAACCTGCGTTCTCGAATAGGTCTCGAACGGGCGATTGCTTTCTCTGCAGCTTGTCGCGAATATATATTTCGTAGATCGGCGAAATTTCCTTCATTGTCTTCACAATTCGGCGCAACTCGGGTCTTTCAGTTGTAAGGTCATCGCCGCGTTTCCGCATGTCTTCAAACATCTTGTGAATTCTAAAAAGTTCAATGAAGTCCTTCCAGTACCGCGCGAGGTCTGTCGGCGCGGTATATTCAATGTTTCCGCCCCTAATTTCCCGCTCGGCGATCTTCACCTGTTCGATGTCCGGCCAAGGGTTTCCCGAGGGCATCTCAGGCATTGGGCGAGATTCATGAAAGCCTTCTCGATAATAGGCCTCAGCACCGGACGTTGAAGTGTTCGCAGGACGATCTTTCGTTGCTGCGCTGTCATGGTATAGATGTAAACTTGTCACTGAGTGCGTGTACCTTCCCAATCCGTAGCCAAGTTCACGAGCCGCTATCTCTTGCAGCATTGTAAATGTAAAAATGTCATGGGGAAGCCCGAAGAATGCATCATTGGAACGCATATGCGTGTGCATCAACAACTGCCCGTTCCTGACCGCGAACTGAATGGTGCAGGTGCATGGCTTGTCTCCGTTCTTCGGCTTTGCATCGGAGTTGGCGTAAATCTGGATAAGTGCGTTGCGCGAGCCTTCTCTTTCCCGGAGAGTGCGGATCACCCGATCCCACTGACTCGTTTCGTCTCGCTTTTCAGATGCCATATCGCCGAAAATTCTTGGTCCGTAGGCCCCATTCGCCGTTACTTCATCTTTAATCAGCTTCGGGTAATTGGGGATGTAGTGTTTGATGAACTCGACGCTATCACTGCCTGCCAAGTACCAAAATAACTCGCCGAGTGGACTGAAGGCTTTAGCTTTCGAAAACGACCTGCTCAGCCGCGCGCGCGGGTTCTTAAGCTCCAAGAGCGCGCCGAACACCTCGGTGCTTCTACCCTTGTTGGAGTCGACCTCAAAATTCCCACGCCCTGATAGTAGCTGCTTGAAAACAGTTCTCAATAGGTCGTCTAGGCTATCCTCGCTCGCGTGAAACACTGTCGTTCAACCTCATCTGTCGGTTGAATGTCTGCCTTCTACGATACGCTTTCAAGAGCAAGTTCAAGTTTCATGCGCTCAGCCACATATGCGGGCTATGTCATGCGCTGAACGCTTACTACCACGCCGTGCTCGGAGACGTTCTTGGATATTCTCTCCGCTCGTTCAAGCAACCAGTCAAATCCAACGACTTTTACCCGATGGCGGGCACCATTGAGTGCCGACAAGGTCGCCTTTTGCTCGGGTGTCAAAGTGCTTTCCAAACCGACGACAACCAAACAGTCTGGATCAGAAAATCCCGAAAAGACATTTTTCACAGTTCCGATATGACTGAGCATGTAATTCCGGTAGTCTGTTACTTGATGTTCGGCGTGGGTGACTTCTGCAGAAGGGTGTCCAGCCCGAGTAATAAGCGTTTTCGCAGGGCATTCGATTTCAACAACCAGATAACTTCCGTCCGAACGCTTTACAACGAAGTCAGGCTTTCGAGAGCCAAACAAGTTCGGTTCCGGCCATACCTCAATTGCCATTGGATCCAATAGCTGAGGGTTGGTCTCTAAGAAACGCTGAAAAGCAGGTTCATCATTTGGGCAAGTTGTGATGAGTTCGCGGAAGTCTTTCAATACACGATCACCAATTGCAAGCCATCGACTTGATGCTGATCGGATAAGCTCGACGGCAGCACCATCGTCCCTGAAGCTTTGTTTTTGAAGTACTCCACCGATCAGACTAGCAACGTCATCTATGGCTTCCACAGAAAGCACCAAGTCAACTAAAGCCCTTCGTGCTGCTTGCTTGACAGCAGACGGCAATTCACCTGAAACCGTTATCTGGTCCCAGAGATCTGTCGAAGCGCCTAGTTCTATCCTCGTCGGTCCCTTTCCCGCCGCCGCTGCCGATAGGATATCAAAAACTAATGTACGATTGGCGTAGCTTTCACTCTCCGAGAAAACGCGTTTCAGTTCCTCCACGCCTGCATCTCCCCATGCAAGCAGTGCAGTTCCTGCAGGTTCTTTGAACTCCCACTTGTATGTATGACCACCATAGTCGTCAGCAAACAGCCGTCGAACGTGTTCAATCGCCGTATTGCCTCCATCGTCCATACAAGCCGTCAGGAACTTATGAAGCACCTGTAGGTCCATTGGGGACGAATAGAACTCGTCGATAGCGTCTTCTAGCAAGCTGGCGTCCTATGCTTTCCGTCCATTGTAGCAGCACAGGCAAGCGCATCTAGCAAAAATACCAAGGTGGGACGAACTCAAATTCATCGAGCAATGCTACCCAAATGATACCCACGTCAAGTTGCGCAGACTAACGGCTCTACGTACGATACGGTAGATGCTTGATTTTATTCGGCTTTAGTGGTGCCCGGGGGCGGAATCGAACCACCGACACGAGGATTTTCAATCCACTGCTCTACCCCTGAGCTACCCGGGCACGGGAACGGCGTCTGCCGCTGGGTGGAGGCCTTCTAGGACGTGGCTGAGGCGGTGTCCAGAGGCTTTTTCAAGTTTTTTCAGTGCCGCAGCTTGGCCTGAGTTTCGGCCTCGTCACCAAGGGCTTCGTCTTCCTCTTCAGACGAAGACGGGATCGCGTAGGACCCGTTCAGCCACTTGGCCAGATCAAGGTCGGCACATCGTTTCGAGCAGAAGGGACGATAGGCGGGAACGGTCTCGGACCCGCAGATCGGGCAACTCATGACAGCGCCTCCGACACCGGCACCCGGCCGCGCTTGCGTTGAAGCTCGTAATGGCCCAGAGGGGTCCAGCCCGCTAGGGTCGTCTCTACGCTATCGGCCTTCAACGCGGCCCGCAGGGCGGCTTCGAACCCGCGCCTGTCCTTCTTGGCCATAGGCGCCAGATCCAGCGTGATCTGGCCGCCCAAGCCCCGCACGCGCAGGGCGCGCGGCAGCAGTTTCGCGCAGGCAAAATTGGCCTTTTGACCCGCCGCCAGCGAGGTATCGCTGCCGGTATTCACATCCACCGCCACAAGCGCGCGGGTGGGCTGGATATAGAGGTGGCCGCCGCCCGGCAGTGGCTCGGCGATGCCGCGCACCTGCTCCAGCGCGTCGAGCACGCCATGATCCTCGAACCCGCCCGCCTCGGTCACCACTTCGGCCGGATCGGTCCAGTCGCGCCAGGCCAGAACATGCGGTCCGTCGCCTTCGATCAGGGTCTCGCAACCTTTGCCGTCATCCTCCAGCACCTGCCGGGCCTGAGAGATCATCGCCTCGATATCCTCGGCAATCACCTCGGCCGCGACCTCGGCACAAGACGAGCGCAGGATCAGGCCAAAGCCATGGCCCTCCATCACATCATGAGCGATTTCCAACAGGCGGTCTCGCTCGGCCTCATCGCGGATGCTACGCGATAGATTCAGCCCCGGCGCCTCGGGCGTGACGATGGAATAGCGACTTTTAAACAATAGCTTAGCCGTAACCGGTATCGCCTTGCCCGGCTCCGCATAGCCGGTGACCTGCACCAGCAGATGGGCACCGGGGGCCAGCCCCTTGACCTGGCGCAGAAAGGCCGGGCCATCGGGGGTAGTCAGGAACATGCCGCCCTGCCCCTTGACCGGTCGATCGGCGCGGGCGCGATAGATGGTTCCGGGGGGCGGCGCATCGCTGGCGATCAGGAAATCGTCCAGCTGGCCATCGACCATCAGGGCCGCGGCCTCGCGACCTGCGACATGGTCCAGAACAATGGTACGGCCCTTCATATGTCACCTTTGAATTTGGGATGACCCGCAGCAGCCAGCAGGGCGGCGGTTTCGGCCAGGGGCAGCCCGACGATTGCGCTGAACGAGCCCGAGATCCAGGGAACGAGCGCGCCCGCCGGGCCCTGAATGGCATAAGCCCCTGCCTTGCCCTTCCAATCGCCGGTGGCGAGATATCTATTCACCTCGACATCCGAGAGGCGCTTGACCTTGACCTGGCTCACCACGTCCCGCTCCCACAGGCGGTCGCCACGTCGGACCGCCACAGCGGTGATCACGCGATGCCGGCGCCCGGACAGCGCATGCAGGAACTCGGCCGCCTCTCCCGCGTCTGCCGGTTTGCCTAGGATACGACGGCCAAGCGCGACGGTTGTATCGGCGCAAAGCACGATATCGTCCGGCCCGGCCTCGACGGCGGCCACCTTCTCACGGGTGATGCGGGTGCAATAAGCGCGGGGCAACTCGCCCTTGGCCGGAGTCTCGTCGATCTCGGGTGGGCGCACGGCATCTGGCGTGATGCCAAGCTGCGCCAGCAGGTCCAGCCGCCTTGGGCTGCCCGATCCGAGAATGAACGCCATGCGAAAGGCGTTACTTGAAGCGGTAGTTGATCCGACCCTTGGTCAGATCATAGGGGGTCATCTCGACCTGCACCTTGTCGCCAGCCAGAACTCGGATGCGGTTCTTGCGCATCTTGCCTGCCGTATGCGCGATGATCTCATGGCCGTTTTCAAGCTCGACCCGGAACGTCGCATTGGGCAGGAGTTCCTTCACGACACCGGGAAATTCGAGCGTATCTTCCTTGGCCATGTTGTCTCCATCATTGCGTTTAGCCCGCGGAATCCGCAGGCACTGGCGCTTAAATGCGCTCATTTCCCCCCTAATTCAAGGGTGCTTTTGCGCGCAGGCAAGAGTTTGTGACCGAACCGACCCGCCCGTCCTGTTCGACCCAATGGCTACGGTTCAGGACACCGCCATCGGCACGTACATGGGCGATGGCTGACAGGTCGACCTCGGCATAGGTCCATCCAGGCCGGTTCATCTGCCCTTCGGCCAGAATGCCGGTGCCGGGAAAACCCTTGTCAGGCGGGCCGAATATGCCGCCCATGCCGGTATTGCGGTCCACCGCCTCGGACCAATCGTTGTCACCCACAAGCGAGGACATGACGGTCACGCATTGGTTTTCCAGAGCCCGCGCCATCGCGCCGATCCGCACCCGGCTGTATCCCGCCAATGCCTCGGTACAGGACGGGACCAGCAGGATATCGGCCTCGGACAGAGCACGGCCCAGCAGGGGAAACTCGCTGTCATAACAGATCAGAATACCGATCCGGCCCAGAGCGGTATCAAACAGTTTCAGCGGCCCGCCGGGTGCGATGTCCCAATCCTCGCGCTCGAACCGGGTCATGATCTGTTTGTCCTGATGGTCACGTCCGCCGTCGGGCGTGTAGAGTTCCGCCCGGTTCACCGGACGACCTGCACCGGGATCAACCGGCGCCGACGCACCCAGGATATGCACGCCATGTTCAGCGGCCAGTTTCAAATGCAGGGCGGCGGCGTCTTCCATCCGCTCGTTGACCGCGCGGATCGACCCTTCGAGGTCGGCAGCGACCGCAGGCCCGGCCAACGTGCTCAGCTCCATGGCGCCGTATTCAGGGAAGACCAGCAGGTCGGCCCCTTGTCCGGCGGACTCGGATACCCAATGGGCCAGCTTGTCCTCGTATTGCGCCCAGCTGTCGAGCCAGTCGAGCGGATAGGCGGCGGTGGCGATTTTCATATGTCAACCTTCCAGGGCATTGGATCAGAGATCCCGTATCCAGAATTGCAGCGGCTTGTCGGTCTCGTGGTCCTGATCCAGGTCTTTCCAGCTGAAATGCGCCACCGCTCCAGGCAGTTTCTCGTACCCCCGCGCGCGCCAGAACGCGTCGAGCGGGCGATAGCTGTCGGGCTTCAGCGGGTGATCGGCGGGGCGCTGCACGCCGCAAAAGGCGCATTTCGTAAATCCCAACGCGCGGGCATGGTCCTCGCGCAGGTCAAAGAACCGATGCCCGACACCATGGCCGCGATATTCGGGCAACAGCACGGATTCGGCGCAGTAGAACACCTGCTCCAGCGCCAACCCGCTATCGGCAAAGGCGGCGGCGAAATCGTCGGCATGATCGGCCAGCGGCATGCCGGTCGAGGCACCGATCAGCCGGTCGCTGTCAAAGGCGCCGACCACGATGGCCCGGTCGCTGTTGCGATAGGCCTGCAGATAGTCCCGCTCATAGTCCAGGTCGCCGTCATAGAGATAGGGCCAGGCGCGGAACACCGTGATCCGCAGCCGGGCGACATCTTCCAGCGCGGCGTTCAGCGCCGCGCCGGTCAGCACCCGAACCTCGGTCACCTCAGCCATTCGAGACCTGTTTCACCCAATCGGCCAGGTTGTAGAAGGTTGTCACCCGCGAGATCTTGTCACCCGTCAGCGTAAAGAACGACCCCGCAGGCAGGCGATAGGTCTGGCCATGCGCCTCGAGCAGGCCGGAATCGGTTTGCAGATAGGTCCCGTTGACGATGAACTCCGCCGCCGCGCGGGTGCCGCCCTCGGCCTCAAACACGACGATGTCGGTCAACAACTCTTTGTAGCAGCGGTTCATATGGGCGCAGAATTCGGCGAATTTCTCTTTGCCAACTCGGATTTGCCCCTCGTTCACGTGATGGGCCACGTCGTCGGACAGGCAGTCCAGCATGCCCTGTACATCGCCTGCGTTGAAGGCGTCGAAATAGCGTTTGACGGTCTCGCTCATGATCTCTCCGTTGGCTCTCCCCAGCGCTCTTTCAGATGTTTGATGATCTGATCGCGGGTCTGACGATAGTGGTGTAGCTTCTCCGCCCGCGTCTCACCCAGTCCGGTAGGGTCCATAATTGGCCAATATTCGACATCGAGGTGAAAAAAACGGGTCAGTTCCAGCGCCCGGCGCTGGCTGGCGGGCGACAGCGCCACCACCAGATCGAAAGAGCTGAGGTCGTCACCCCATTCCTGCATCATGTCGAAGGATCGCGACCGGTGGCGCGCCAGTTCGACGTCGATCTCCTGGCAGACGGCGATGCAGAACCCGTCGATTTCCATGTCGTTATGAACACCGGCAGATTGCACATAGGTGCCGGTGCCATAGAATTTCTTCATGATGCCTTCCGCCATGGGCGAGCGGACCGCGTTGTGGTCGCAGCAAAACAGGACCGACTGCGGAAGCGGATGCACCATTCAGCCCCCGAAATGCAAAACGCATATCAGGGTGAACAGGCGGCGCGCGGTGTCGGTGTCGATCTCGGCCTTGCCCTCCAGCCGTTCCTGCAACACCCGGCTGCCCTCGTTGTGGATGCCGCGCCGGGCCATGTCGATGGTCTCGATCTGGCTGGGCGGCAGGGTCTTGACCGCGTTGAAATAGCTTTCGCAGATCTGGAAGTAATCCTTGACCACCTGGCGGAATGGACCCAGCGACAGGTGGAATTCTGCCGCCTTCTCTTCGTCCTCGGTCTGGATATCAAAGACCAGCCGCTTGTCGCGGATCGACAGGTTCACCCGGTAGGGTCCGTCTGGCACCACGCGGTCGTCGCGTGCCGGAAGGGCAAAGCTGTTCTCCTCCAGCAGATCATAGATCGCGACTTTGCGCTCCTGCTCGATCTCGGGCGTGGGCGGGGGAAGGTTGCTGTCATCCAGCTCGATATGAGAAATACGGCTCATCGTCACGGGTGCCTGTTCGATAGATCGGGACAGACCTACACCATGGGTTTGCGATGGGCAACGTGTCGCGATGCGCGATCAGTTCCCCGGTCGACGCGTCGGCACCCGGTTTTCCAGCCAACGAAACGCCAGCGCGATCAGCCCCGCGATGACCATATAGACCAGCGCCAGCAACAGGAGCGGTTCGTAGATCACGAACGTGTCCTGCCGTACCCGCGACGACACCGCGAAGATCTCGACCACCGTGATCGTCGCCACCAGCGGCGTTGCCTTCAGTTGCAGGATGGTCTCACCCCCCAGCGTCGGCAGCACGTTGTTGATCGCCTGTGGCAGCCAGATGCGACGGAAAAGGGTGAAACGAGGCATCCCGAACGAGCGCGCGGCCTCCAGTTGGCCTCGGTTGACGCCCGAGAAGGCCCCGCGCATCACCTCACCCTCGTACCCGGCAAAGGACAGCGTCAGCGCCAGCAGCGCATAGGGCCAGGCCTGCCGCAGATAGGGCCACAGAACGCTGTCGCGAATGCCGTCGATCTGGGGAAAGACCGACCCCAGCCCATAGTAGAGCAGCCATATCTGCAAGAGCAGCGGCGTGCCCCGGATCAGGGTGCAGAACACCCGCGCCGGAACGGCAAGATACCAAGGCCCCACCGCCTGGGCAAAGCCCAGCGGAACCGCCAGCAGGAAACCCAGGAATGTACTTGCCACCAGCAGCCAGACCGTGCGCCACAGCCCCTCCATCGCGAGCGGCAGATACTTCGGCAGCCAATCCCAGCGCAGCGTCAGGGCGCACCAGACCGCCAGCGCCACGGCCAGAGCAATCAGCACCAGCCGGTGCGGCATCAGCATTGGACGGATCAACCGCATCATCGGCCCGCCCCCTTGAGAGAGGGCTGCCCGCGCCGCGACCGCCGCTCAAGCAGCTGGAACAGCGCGGACGACATCAGCGTCACCATCAGGTAGAGCGCGCCCGCGGCGAGGAAAAAGGTGAAATAGGCCCGCGTGCTCGACGCCGCCTGCCGGGTTTCCAGTGTCAGCTCGCTAAAGCCCACAACCGCCAACAGCGCGGTATCCTTGGTGGCGATCAGCCACAGGTTCGCCAGCCCCGGCAGGGCAAAGGACAGCATCGCCGGAATGGTCACCCGCCGCATCAGCATCACCGGCGGCATGCCAAACGCGCGCGCCGCCTCGATCTGGCCCTGCGGCACCGCCAGGATGGCGCCGCGCAGCACCTCGGTCGAATAGGCGCCCTGCACCACGCCCAGCACCCAGATACCGGCGGCAACGCCGCTGATCTCGACCCGGCCATATCCCAGCGCCTCGGACGCCCGGTTTATCAGGTCGGTGCCGACGAAATAGAGAATGAGGATCAGCACCAGTTCGGGCACCGCCCGGACAACGGTGGTGTAAATGGCGAGCAGGTCACGAATGACCGGCCCGCCATAAAGCTTGCCATAGGCTCCGAACAGCCCGATCACCAGACCGAAACCAAAGGCCCCGAACGCGATCTGGAGCGATTTGCCCAGACCGCGCAGCAGGTTCATCCCCCAGCCCGGCGGCGACAGCGACAACAGCTCGGCGCTTTTCGCCAGGCCGAGCAGGTCCAGAAGCCCCTCCATCGACTGCGATTATTCGCTGTAGATGGGCGCGGTGAAGTAACGCGCGGTGATCGCCTCGTGCGTGCCATCGGCGAGGATCGCGGCGATGCCCTTGTTCAGCGCCTCGCGCAGCGCATCGTCGCCCTTGCGCACTCCGGCGCCAACGCCCTTGCCCAGGATCGCTTCGTCATTGGCGACGTTGCCCTTGATCTCGCAGCACTGGCCCGCATCGGTGGCAACAAAATCGGCCATGGCGATGCTGTCGGCCTGGGTCGCGTCGATGCGACCGGCATAAAGGTCCTGATTGGCCTCGTCCTGGGTCTGGTAGACACGAATTTCCGCATCGCCGAAATACGCGTTGGCATAGGCCTGGTGGATGGTCGATGCCTGCACACCGATGATCTTGCCAGCCAGCGAGGCGGGCGACGCATCAATATCCAGCGATTTGTCGGCCACGATCACGGCGGGCGTGTTGTAATAGGGATTCGAGAAGTCGATGGTCTGCATCCGCTCTTCGGTGATCGACATCGAGGCCATGATGGCGTCGATCTGCTTGCCGGTCAGCGAGGGGATGATGCCGTCCCATGCGACGGGTGTCAGCACGCAATCCAGTGCGGCCGCCTTGCAGACGGCGTCGATCACCTCGACCTCCCAGCCGACCCAGTTGCCGGCGGAATCGGGCGAGGCGAAGGGCGGATAAGGTTCGGCCGCGATGCCGATCTTGACCTCTTCGGCGGCCGCGGCGCCCGCGCCCAGGGCCAATGCGGCCAGACCGGCCAGCAGCGATGTCTTGAGTTTCATATGTTGGTCTCCCTGTTTTTCATTCTTGGGGTTCAGTTGATGGATTTCAGAAACTGTTTCAGCCGCTCGGATTGCGGATTGCCAAAGATCTGGTCGGGTGGTCCCTGTTCCTCGATCCGGCCCTGATAAAGATACACCACATGGTCCGCGACCTCGCGGGCAAAGTTCATCTCATGCGTGACCACCAGCATGGTGCGCCCCTCGGCGGCCAGATCACGCATCACGCCCAGCACCTCACCCACCAGTTCGGGGTCCAGCGCCGAGGTCGGCTCGTCAAACAGCATCACCGCCGGGTCCACCGCCAGCGCGCGCGCGATGGCTGCGCGTTGCTGCTGACCGCCGGAGAGGAACAGCGGATAGGTTTCCTCTTTCTCGGCCAGGCCCACGCGCGCAAGCAGGGCGCGCGCCTTTTCGATCGCCTGCGCGCGCGGCACTTTCAGCACATGCACGGGCACTTCGATCACGTTTTCCAGCAGGGTGCGGTGGGTCCACAGGTTGAACGACTGGAACACCATCGCCAGCCGGGTGCGCACCCGCTCCAACTGCTTGCGGTCGGCAGCGGTGCCATCGGCGCGCATGCGGATTTCCTCGCCGCCGATCACGATCCGGCCCGAACTGGGGGTTTCCAGAAAGTTGATGCAGCGCAACATGGTCGACTTGCCCGAGCCAGAGCCACCAATGATCGCGATCACATCCCCCCGGTTGGCGGTCAGCGACACGCCCTTGAGCACTTCGAGATCGCCGAAGGATTTGTGAAGATCCTCGATCAGCAATGTCCCCGCCAAATCGCTGGCAGCCCCCGCGTCGGGCGTCAGTTCCTGCGTTGCTGTCACGCGATCCCCCTGACTTTCCGGTTGCCTTTTCGGCCCGGCTCTGCTTATATTTATACAACTGTATAACAATATGAGCGACGCAAATCAAGCCCGCTTTTCACCCCGCAGGAGGCCCCACCCTTGGACAGCCCACGCCGCAGCTTTACCCGCGAATCCGCCGAACACCGGCGCGAGGCGCTTATCCGGGCGACGCTGACCCTGATCGGGCGCAAGGGTGTACAGGCAGCCACCGTGCGTGGCATCGCGGACGAGGCGGGCGTGACACTGGGCCTGATCCGGCACTATTTCGATGGCAAGGACGAGCTGATCTATGCCGCCTATCAGGCGCATATGAGTCATCTGACCGATGCCACGATGGAAGGCCCCCGGCAGGCGGGCGAACCGGCGGCGCGGCAACTTGCTCGAATCGTGCGCGCCAGCCTGACCCCGCCGGTCAGCAGCCCGCAGGCGGTGGGTCTGTGGGCCGGGTTCCTCACCATGGTGCAGCGCGATCCGCGCATGGCCGAGGTGCACAGCCGTACCTATTACGATTTCCGCGACCGCCTGCAGGCGCTGATCGCCCCGGCGCTGGAGGAAGCGGGCGAAGTGCCCTCACCCGAGCAACTGCGCGCGCTGGCCATCGCCTGTAACGCCGTCATCGACGGGCTCTGGCTGGAGGGCGGCGCGCTGCCCGATGCCTTTGATCCGGGCGAACTTGTGAACATCGGCCTGACGTCGGTCGGCGCCATTCTGGGACTGACCCTGAACGATCCGGGAGAAGAGGCATGAAAACAACCGCCATTACCCGCCGCCTGGCCGATCTGGGTGGCGCCAAATGGGGCATCTACCTGCGCGCCAAGGCGATGATCGCCAAGGGCGCCGATGTGATCAGCCTGACCATCGGCGAACCCGACGTGCCGCCACCGACCGAGCTGATGGATGTGGCCGAGGCCGCAATGCGCGCCGGGCGCACCACCTATTCCGATGGTGCGGGCGAGCCGGGCCTGCGCGCGGCGCTCGCCGAACGCTATAGCGCCAGCACCGGGCGGGCGATTTCGGACGCGCAGGTCATGTGTTTTCCGGGCACCCAGACCGCGCTTTACGCGGTGCTGATGGGCGTGGCCGAGGAAGGCGCCGAGGTGCTGGTGGGCGATCCCATGTATGCCACCTATGCCGGCGTGATCCGCGCCACTGGTGCCGATCTGGTACCGGTGCCGCTGCGGCCCGAAAACGGGTTTCGCATTTCAGCCGACGATATCGCCGCGCGCATCACGCCGCGCAGCCGTACGATCCTGCTCACCACGCCCCACAACCCCACCGGCGCCATCCTGACGCCCGAGGATATCGCCGCAATTGGCGACCTCGCCCGCAAGCATGATCTGTGGATCATCTCGGACGAGGTTTACGAGCAGCTGGTGTTCGACGGGCAAGGCTTTACCTCGCCGCTGGCCCAGTCCGATCTGGCCGACCGGGTGATCGTGGTCTCATCAATCTCCAAATCCCACGCCGCGCCCGGCTTTCGCAGTGGCTGGTGCATCGGACCCGAGGTGTTTACCGCCGCGCTGCTGCCGTTGTCGGAAACCATGCTCTTCGGCAACCAGCCCTTTATCGCCGACATGACCGAGGTGGCGGTGCGCAACGGATCCTCGGTCGCACCGGGCATGCGGACGCGTTTCGCCGCGCGGGCGGACCGACTGGCCGAGCGGCTCAACGGGCAGACCTGCCTGCGCGTTCTGAAACCGCAGGCCGGCATGTTCGCGATGATCGATGTCACCGGCACCGGCATGACGGGCGAGGCCTATGCCGAACATCTGCTGGATCATGCCGGGGTGGCGGTGATGCCGGGCGCCTCGTTCGGCGACACGATCGACGGCTGGGTTCGGGTGGCCCTGACCGCCGGGGACGTGGCCTTTGACACCGCCTGCGAGCGCATCGCTGCCCATGCGGCAGAGTTTCAGAGAGAGGACGCCTGATGACAACTGTGGGAGAGGCACTGGTGGCCGGTCTTTCCGCACGCGGCGTGACATGCGTGTTCGGCATTCCCGGCGTGCACACGATCGAGATGTATCGCGGGCTGGCCGCTTCGGGTATCCGCCATGTCACCCCCCGCCACGAACAGGGCGCCGGGTTCATGGCCGATGGCTATGCCCGGGTCTCGGGGCGGCCCGGTGTGGCCTTTGTCATCACCGGACCGGGGGTGACCAACACGCTGACCGCGATGGGACAGGCCCGCGCCGACAGCGTGCCGATGCTGGTGGTTTCGGGCGTGAACACGCGCGTCAGCCTGGGGCGCGGCATGGGGCATCTGCACGAATTGCCCGACCAGCTGGGGCTGGTCTCGCAGGTGGCGCTGGAGGCGCATCGCATCTCGCAGATGGATCAGCTGGCCCCGGCATTGGGATCGGTGTTTGACCGGCTCGCAACAGGTCGCGGCGGTCCCTGTCATATCGAGGTACCGCTAGATGTGGCCGGGATCGATTTCGACGGTGCCCTGCCCGCCGCTGACCCTGCAAAGCCCGATGAACCAGAGGCCACGCTGCTCGACACTGCTGCCGCGCGGCTCGACGCCGCGCGACGCCCGGTGATCCTGATCGGAGGCGGGGCGAAGGGCATTGAAGCGGCTGTACAGGCCCTGGCCGAGCGGCTGGATGCGCCGGTGGTGCAGACGGTCAACGCGCGCGGGCTGATGCATGGCCATCCCCTGACGGTGGCCGCCAGCCCCAGCCTTGACGCGGTGCGCGCCCTGATTGCAGGCGCCGACCGGGTGCTGGCAATCGGGACCGAGCTGGGCCCGACCGATTACGACATGTATGCCACCGGCACCATGCCACAGATGGCGGGGCTGATCCGCATCGACATCTGCGACGCTCAGCTTGCCCGCCACCCCGCCGACCTGACGATCCGGGGCGACGCGGGTGCCGCCGTGGCGGGGCTGTTGGCCCGGCTGCCCGAGGGCGCGCGCAACCACGACGGCGTCGCCCGATCCAGCTCCGCGCGGCAGGCGGCTCTGGACGAGATCAGCCCCTATATGCGCAGCATGGTCGAGATGCTGGAGGCCGCGCGTGATGCCGTGCCCGGCGCGCTGATGGTCGGGGATTCAACCCAGCCGATCTATGCCGGGAACCTTGTTTACGACCACGACCGCCCCGGCGGCTGGTTCAACGCCGCCACCGGGTTTGGCGCCCTAGGCTATGGCATTCCCGCCGCCATCGGCGCCGCCATTGCCGCCCCCGAGACCCCGGTGATCTGTGTCACGGGCGATGGCGGGGCGCAATTCAGCCTGGCTGAGCTGATGGTCGCCCGCGACGAAAACCTGCCCATCACCTTCGTGATCTGGAACAGCCGCGGTTATCGCGAGATCGACATGTCGATGCGCGCGGTGGGTGTCGAGGTGGTGGGTTGCGATCCCACCCCGCCCGATTTCGCCGCCATCGCCGCCGCCTGTGGCATGCCCTACGCCACCTGCGCCGCCGGTGACCCGGCCGGCTTTGCCACCGCCCTGACTGAGGCTCGGCGCCATGCCGGTCCCAAGCTCATCGAAATCGACGCGCCCTATGCGCCGGAACAGGATTGATCCGCCATGACCGACCCGACCTATGAATTCACCCGCGCCATCACCCGCCGCCCGGCCCCCAGCGTTATCGATGGGCTCAGGGCCGAGGATATCGGCACCCCCGATCTGGCCCGCATGCAAAAGGCGCATGACCATTACGTCGCCACCCTGAAAAGCACCGGTGCCGAAGTGATCGAACTGCCCCCGATCGATGCCTATCCCGACGCGCTGTTTGTCGAGGATACCGCGCTTTGCCTGCCCAAGGGCGCAGTGCTGATGCGCCCCGGCGCCCCCAGCCGCATGGGCGAGGTGGCCGAGATGGCCCCGGCCCTGCGCGCCTGTTACGCCGAGCTGCGCGAAATCACCGGCCCCGGTCATATCGAGGGCGGCGATATCCTCGTCACCGGGCGCGAGATACTTGTGGGCCGCTCGGACCGGACCGATGCCGCCGGTGTGGCCGAACTGGCCGATATCGTCAGCGATTGGGGCTATACCCTGCGCGAGGTCTTTACCCCGCCCGGCGTGCTGCATTTCAAGACCGACTGTTCCCTCCTGGATGGCGAAACCATCCTGGCGACCGAGCGGCTTGATGCCTCGGGATGCTTCGACGGCTACCATGTGATCCACACGGCCCCGGGAGAAGAGGCCGCCGCCAACTCGATCCGGTTCAACAAGCTGGTGCTGATGCCCGCTGGATTCCCGAAAACCGCCGAGACTCTGGACAAGGCCGGATTCGAGGTTGTGGAAATCGACAACAGCGAATGCGCCAAACTGGATGGCGGCATGTCCTGTCTGTCGCTGCGGTTCTGAACCTGCGCCACCCCTCGTGGGGTGGTGCGGATTTCAAACTTTCAAATCTTCTTTTGATGTTGCTTGATCCGCAATCCGCGTGTTGCCGGTGACGAAAAACCCATGCCCTAATCGGCGCAGAGTTTTGGAGGCACCCCAACATGAAATCGCGTACTCGGGTTGTTGTCATCGGCGGCGGCATCGCCGGCTGTTCGACGCTGTATCATCTGACACAAGAAGGCTGGTCGGACGTGGTTCTTGTCGAACGCAACGAGCTGACCAGCGGCACCACCTGGCATTCAGCGGCGCAGGTGACCAATTTCGGCATGAACCAGACGATGGTAGGTCTGAAAAGCCATTCCATCGCGCTGTACAAGGCGCTGGCGGAGAACCCGGAATATCCGATCAACTACCATCATGGCGATGGCGGCATCCGGCTGGCTAACATGCCTCAGCAGATGCAGGGCTATCGTCATTTCGCCTCGATGGCGCGCGGCATGGATGTGCATTTCGAGGTGATCGACGCCACCGAATGCGCCCGCCGACACCCGCTGATCTCGACCGAGAACCTGCTGGGCGGGCTGTGGGATCCGCTGGATGGCGATATCGACCCGGCGCAGCTGTGCCAGGCGCTGGCCTATCACGCGCGCAAGGCCGGGGCCGAGATCTATCGCAACACGCCGGTGACCGCGCTGACCCAGCACAAGGACGACACCTGGACCGTGCATACCGAACACGGTGATATCGACTGCGATATCGTGGTGAATACCTGCGGCTATCGCGTCAACGAGGTGGGCGCCATGATGGGTGTGCATCACCCGGTCGCCTCGATGGAGCATCAGTATTTCCTGACCGAGGATATCCCGGAAATCGTGGCAGCAGGCCACCGCATGCCGCTGATCCGCTGTCCAATCTCGGACTATTACTGTCGGCAGGAAAAGAACGGGTTGCTGATCGGCTTCTACGAGCAGGATTGCAAGACCTGGGGCATGGACGGGATCGACCCGAATTTCGTCAACGCCCTTTGCCCCGACGATGTGGATCGGGTGATGGACGTGCTCGAAGGTGCCTTTGCCCGCATGCCCGCCCTGCGCGAGACCGGTATCCGCGCCATCGTCAACGGCCCGATTACCTATACGATCGACGGCGCCCCGCTGATCGGCCCCATTCCCGGCAAACGCAACGCGTTCTGCGCCATCGGCCTGCGCGCCGGTCTGGGCGAAGGCGGCGGCCATGGCTGGCTCTTGGCGCAGATGATCGTACATGGCGAAGCCTGCTATGACACCTGGTGCATCGACC
The DNA here is from genome assembly GCF_059612725.1 of Ruegeria sp. YKSF070. Taxonomy (NCBI): domain Bacteria; kingdom Pseudomonadati; phylum Pseudomonadota; class Alphaproteobacteria; order Rhodobacterales; family Roseobacteraceae; genus Ruegeria; species Ruegeria sp. YKSF070. The sequence goes on from NZ_JBXWRD010000024.1 coordinate 29,081, forward strand.
CGCGCCGCTTCACCGGGCACGCCAATGTGGAACTGACCGCGCTGAAAGCCGTTGAGGACTATCAGAACGAGTTCCGCTTTCATTTTCCGCATGAGCACCGCCCCGCCGGACGCCCCGCCAAGACCACGCCGCTGACCCCGGTTCTGGCCGCCGAGGGCGCCGAATTCACCGTTGTCAACGGATGGGAGCGGGTGGATTACATCAAGCCTGCGCCCGATTTCCACCCAACGCTCGGCTTTACCTTTGACGAGACCTTTGACCTGATCGGGGCCGAGGTGCACGCGGTACAGACCGGCGTCGGCCTGGCCGAGGTGAACGGCTTCAACCGGATCGAGATCACCGGTGCCGACCGGCACGCCTTTCTTGACCGGATGATCTGCGGCGCCGTACCCAGACGCGCGGGCCGGGTCGGGCTGTGCTATCTGCTGAACCATCACGGCAGGATCAAGGGCGAGGCGACGGTCGCGAACCTGCCTGCCTCGGATCGAGGGCCTGACCGGGTCTGGTACGGGTCCGCCGCCGCCAGCGAGTTTCATGACATGGATTGGCTGCACAGCCACTTGCGCGCAGATGAGGACGTCAAGCTGCGCTCGCTCACCAATGACCAGACGATCCTGGTTCTGGCCGGTCCCCGGGCGCGTGACGTGCTCTCATCCTGCGCCCGGGGCGACTGGTCGCGCGCGTCCTTTCCCTGGCTGTCGGTGCGTGAATGTTTCATCGGATTTGCCCCAGCAACGGTCATGGGCGTCAGCTTCTCGGGCGAACTGGCCTATGAGATCCACATTCCCAACGCCGCGCTCTATGCGGCCTATCTGGCGCTCAGGAAGGCGGGCGAGGCACATGGCCTGAAACTGTTCGGCGCCCGCGCGGTGGAATCGATGCGGATGGAGAAAGGGTTCCTTCACTGGAAAGCCGATCTGATCACCGAATTCGACCCGTTCGAGACCGGGCTCAGCCGGTTCGTCAAGCTCGACAAAGGCGATTTCATTGGCAAGCAGGCGCTGCTGGATCGGCAGGTCAAGGACCCCGGCAAAAAGCTCGTGACCCTGCATATCGACACGACCCACGCCCCCGCGCACCCGGGCGCCTCGCTGATGCAGGGGCAACAGGTGGTCGGGACCGTGACGTCCGGTGGCTGGGGTTATCGGATCGGCAAGAACCTGGCCTATGCCTTTGTCGATCCCGCGATGGCGGCACCGGGCAGCAGCATGACGCTTGATCTGTGCGGTGACATGGTGGCCGCGCGGGTGATTGCGCCTTCTCCCTATGATCCCGACCATGCCCGCATGCGCGGCTGACCCTTGCCTATCCGCAAGGTTGCGGTTTTCGTAAGCGCTGCCCTTTGATGTACCAAACCGAAAGGACATTGCCATGCCCAGTCTTCTCTCCTGCCGCGACCGGTTCCCGACATGACCCGGCGCGTGGTCGGTATTCTTGGCGGCATGGGTCCCGAGGCGACGATCCTGCTGCAACAGCGGCTGCTGGCAACGGTGCAAGCGGCGGATGATGCCGATCATCTGCCACTGCTCATCGACATGAACCCGCAGGTGCCATCGCGCATCGCGCATCTGATACAGGGCACCGGCACCGATCCCGGCCCTACCCTTGCCCGGATGGCGCAGCGGCTGGAGCAGGCCGGCGCCACCGCGCTTGGCATGCCGTGCAACACCGCCCATCACTATGCCCCCGCGATCGAGGCGGCGGTGTCGATCCCGCTGTTGAACATGGTATCGCTGTCGGTGGCGCGGGCGCGCGCGCTGCTGGCACCGGGTGCGCGAGTGGGCCTGCTTGCCTCGCCCGCCGTGCGGATGGCGGGTGTCTTCGACGCAGCATTGGACGAGGCGCAGCTCGCGCCGCTCTGGCCGGAGGACGCCGACCGCATGCTGACCGCGATTCGCACCATCAAGGCCGAAGGGCCGGTACCCGCCGCGCGCGCGATCCTGATCAGCGCGGCAGAGGAGTTGGCAGAGAAAGGCGCGGCGCTCATCTTTGTCGCCTGCTCCGAATTCTCCCTGATTGCCGACAGCCTGCCCGGTATCCCGCCTGTCATAGACACGGTCGATGTGCTGGCCGAAGCGATCCGCGATCATACACGCGAATAGCGATAGTTTTTCATTATGAAATAGATCGGAAAATGCAACTTATTCCGATCAATTTCCTTTGCTAGTCTCATCTCATGACATCAGAATGCCCCGGCCAGTGCCGGTTCCTTCTGGTGCTGAAACCCATTCTATCAACTCACGATCGGAGACAGACATGGACGGAAACGACGCCCCCAGCGCAGGCCAATGCCCGGTGATGCATGGACATGCCGCAGGCAGCGGTATGCGCAACCATCATTGGTGGCCCAACCAGATCAATCTGAAACTGCTGCACCAGCATTCGTCCAAATCGGACCCGATGGGCGCCCATTTCAGCTATGCCGAGGCGTTCAAGTCGCTCGATCTAGACGCTGTAAAGGCCGATCTGACCGCGCTGATGACCGACAGCCAGGACTGGTGGCCCGCCGACTATGGCCATTACGGCCCCCTCTTCATCCGCATGGCCTGGCACAGCGCGGGCACCTATCGCCTGGCCGACGGGCGCGGCGGTGGCGGCACCGGCAACCAGCGCTTCGCCCCGCTCAACAGCTGGCCCGATAACGGCAACCTCGACAAGGCCCGCCGCCTGCTCTGGCCGATCAAGAAGAAATACGGCGACAAGATCTCGTGGGCCGACCTGATGATCCTCGCCGGCAACGTGGCGCTGGAATCGATGGGCTTCAAGACCTTCGGTTTTGCCGGTGGCCGCCCCGACATCTGGGAGCCCGAGGAAGACATCTATTGGGGGTCCGAAGGCGAATGGCTTGCCACGTCGGACAAGCCCAACAGCCGCTATTCGGGCGAACGCGATCTGGAAAACCCGCTGGCCGCCGTGCAGATGGGCCTGATCTACGTGAACCCCGAAGGCCCGGACGGCAATCCCGACCCCATCGCTTCGGGGCGCGACGTGCGTGAAACCTTTGCCCGCATGGCGATGAATGACGAAGAGACCGTGGCACTGGTTGCGGGCGGCCATACATTTGGCAAGGCGCATGGCGCGGGCGATGCCGCCCATGTGGGCGCCGAACCCGAGGCGGCACCGGTCGAGGCAATGGGCCTGGGCTGGCTCAGCACCTATGGCTCCGGCAAGGCCGGTGACGCGATCACCAGCGGCATCGAAGGCGCCTGGAAACCCAACCCGACCAAGTGGGACATGGGCTATTTCGACGTGCTGTTCGGCTATGAGTGGGAACTCGTCAAAAGCCCGGCAGGTGCAAACCAGTGGCGTGCCAAGGACGTGAAACCCGAGCATATGGTTGTCGATGCCTTTGACCCGGACAAACGCCACGCACCGATGATGACCACCGCCGACATGTCGCTGCGGATGGATCCGGAGTACGAGAAGATCTCGCGCCGTTTCCATGCCAATCCCGACGAGTTTGCCGATGCCTTTGCCCGCGCTTGGTTCAAGCTGACCCATCGCGACATGGGACCGCGCGCCCGCTACTTGGGCAAGGAAGTGCCCGCCGAGGAACTGATCTGGCAGGATCCGATCCCGGCAGGCCCGCAGATCGACGCGGCGGATGCTGCGGCGCTCAAGGCGCAGATCCTGGCCTCGGGCCTGAGCGTGTCCGACATGGTGTCGACCGCCTGGGCCTCGGCTTCGACCTATCGCGGTTCTGACATGCGCGGCGGTGCCAATGGCGCCCGTATCCGCCTGGCCCCGCAAAAGGACTGGGATGTCAACGAGCCCGCGAAACTGGCCCGCGTGCTGGGCGTGCTCGAAGGGATTCAGGCTGGGTTCAGCAGCGGCGGCAAGTCGGTGTCGATGGCCGACCTGATCGTGCTGGCGGGCTGCGCCGGTGTCGAGCAGGCGGCGAAGGCCGCCGGTCACCAGATCGAGGTGCCCTTTGCCTCGGGCCGGGGCGATGCCAGTGCCGAACAGACCGACGCCGAAAGCTTCGAGGTGATGGAACCGGTGACGGACGGGTTCCGCAACTATCAGGCGCGCGAGCTTTCCACCTCGCCCGAGGAGATGCTGGTCGATCGTGCCCAGCTTCTGGGTCTGACCGCGCCGGAGATGACGGTTCTGGTCGCTGGTCTGCGGGTTCTGGGCGCCAATCATGGCGGTTCGTCCCATGGCGTCCTGACCAACCGTCCCGGCGTGCTGAGCAGCGATTTCCTGACCAACCTGCTGGACATGGGGACCGAGTGGAAACCGTCGGGCAAGGGCATCTACGAAGGCCGCGACCGCACCAGCGGTGCGCCGCGCTGGACCGCGACACGGGTTGATCTGGTTTTCGGCTCCAACTCGCAGCTTCGCGCGCTGGCCGAACGCTATGCCCAGGACGATGCCGAGGCCAGCTTTGTGGCTGATTTCGTCGCCGCCTGGGTCAAGGTGATGAATGCCGACCGGTTCGACCTGAACTGAACCGGGTCGGGTTGTAAACAGGACGGGGCGGCCTTGGCCGCCCCGTTCGCGTGTAATCTATGCTGCGCGCCCGGACATGGCGCGCTGTCGCAGAGCATGCGGGCTGACACCATGCTCCTTGCGCACCCACCGGGCCAGGTTGGAATGGGTGCCAAATCCGGTTGCCGCGATGATCTCGACCAGCGGCAAATTGGTCTGTTCCAGCAGCTGCCGCGCTCGCTCGATCCGCAGCGCTCGATAAACGGAAAGCGGTCCCTCGCCGGTCAGTTCCAGAAACTGGCGTTGTAGCTTGCGGGTCGATACGCCAAGCTTTCGCGCCAGATCGCCAATTCTGAGCGGCTCTTCGATATGCTCCTGCATCACCGCCAGCGAGCGGTCGATCAGCCGGTCACCACGCGCCCTTTGCAACAGGCCCAGACTCAGACGGCTGCGCGCTTGCGACTCGGGCGCGGGCAGGCCCAGATAGGCACGCAGCGCGTTGGCGGTAACCTGCCCATGATCCTCGGCAATCAGGTCGAGCATCAGTGGCACCGCGGCAAAGCCGCTGACCGCACTTGCAACCGAACCCGACACCCCCGAGAGAGGTGCGTCGGGTAACGCCTCCAGACCCTCTTCAGCGGCAGCAGCGCGAAAATTGGGGTGAATCGCCAGCGCGCAACCGCGGGCCAAACCGGCATCACTCAGCAGAAAGACCGCGCCACCCACCAGCACCCGGCGCGGCGCTTGCGCCAGCAGCACCCGCAACAGCGGGCGCAGCGGGTCGGTCACGCTCCAGCGGGTACGGATATCGCCCAGCAGGATGACGGTACGCCGGGTCCAGCGGCGCGGATCGGCACAAGGTTGCGCGGCAAGCCGGTGTATCGAAACCCGATAGACCGGTGCGCCCAGAATTTCGTTCGTGGTGCGAAACAGGTCGGCCAGCATCCGCGCTGCCGAAGGCGGGCTGGCGTCGGGCAGTATGATGTCGATACCCCGCGCCGGATGCGCGGCGCGAGCCTGGTCAGGGCAGATCATGCTATCCTCCCCGTACTGTCAAAAACGGGGCGGACGCTGGCGCCCGCCCCGGATCATGATCTTATTCGGCAGCCTCTTCATAGGCCTCCATCGGCGGGCAGGTGCAGACGAGGTGACGGTCGCCATAGGCGTTGTCGACCCGGTTCACCACCGGCCAGTATTTGTCGACACCCAGGTTGCCCGGCGGGAAGCAGGCCTGTTCACGGCTATAGGGCCGGTCCCAATCCCCCACCAGATCACGCACCGTATGGGGCGCGTGTTTCAGCGGGTTGTTCTCAGCGTCGATCTTGCCGTCGATGATCTCCTGTGCCTCGGCCCGGATCGACAGCATCGCATCACAGAACCGGTCCAGCTCGTCCTTGGGCTCGGATTCCGTGGGTTCGACCATCAGCGTGCCCGCCACCGGCCAACTCATCGTCGGCGCGTGGAACCCGCTGTCGATCAGGCGTTTGGCCACGTCGTCCACCGTCACACCCGCCTCGTCGTTCAGCGGCCTTGTGTCGAGGATGCATTCATGCGCCACCCGCCCCGTCGCCGAGGTATAGAGGATCGGATAAGCATCCTTGAGCCGCGCGGCGATATAGTTGGCGTTCAGGATCGCCACCTTGGTCGCCTGGGTCAGGCCCGCGCCACCCATCAACAGCACATAGGCCCAGCTGACCGGCAGGATCGAGGGCGAGCCGAAGGGCGCCGCCGAAACCGGACCCACGGCGGTGCCGTATTCCGGGTGGCCCGGCAGATGTTCGGCCAGATGCGCCTTGACCCCGATCGGGCCCATGCCGGGGCCGCCCCCGCCATGCGGAATGCAAAAGGTCTTGTGCAGGTTCAGGTGGCTCACGTCGCCGCCGATCTCGCCCGGTTGCGCCAGGCCCACCATCGCGTTCATGTTGGCCCCGTCGATATAGACCTGACCGCCATGTTCATGGGTGATGTCGCAGACCTCGCGCACCGTCTCCTCGAACACACCATGGGTCGAGGGATAGGTGATCATGCAGGCCGCCAGATTGGCGCTGTGCTGCTCGGCCTTGGCACGGAAATCGGCCAGGTCGATATTGCCGTGATCGTCCGAGCGGACCGGCACCACCTGATAGCCCACCATCTGCGCGGTGGCCGGGTTGGTGCCATGCGCCGAAGTGGGGATCAGGCAGATGTTGCGGTGCCCCTGCCCCTGAGCCGCGTGATAGTTGCGGATGGTCATCAGGCCTGCATATTCCCCCTGTGCGCCCGAATTGGGCTGCATCGAGATCGCGTCATAGCCGGTGATCTGGCACAGTTTCTCGGACAGGTCGTTGATCATCTCGAGATAACCCTGCGCCTGATCCTCGGGCACGAAGGGGTGTAGATTGGCAAATTCCGGCCATGTCACCGGGATCATCTCGATGGTGGCGTTCAGCTTCATGGTGCAGCTGCCCAGCGGGATCATCGCCCGGTCCAGCGCCAGGTCGCGATCGGCCAGACGCCGCATATAGCGGGTCATCTCGGCCTCGGCCCGGTTCTTGTGGAAGATGGGATGGGTCAGATAGGGCGTATCGCGCAGCGCGTAATCGGGCAGGCGATAGGCGCGGTTCTTGACGCTGTCATCCTTCTTGTCGATGCCAAAGGCGCCCCAGACCGCCTCGATGGTCTCGGAGCGGGTCTGTTCGTCCAGCGAAATGCCGATCCGGTCGCTGCCCACCTTGCGCAGGTTGACACCGCGCGCCACCGCAGCCTCGATCACCGTCTTTTGCAGGGGGCCGACATCGACCGTGATGGTGTCAAAGAATACTTCCGGCGCTACTTTGAACCCGTGCTCCTCAAGCCCCGCAGCCAGACGCGAGGTCTTGCGATGCACCGATTGCGCGATCGCCTTGATCCCGTCGGGCCCATGATAGACCGCATACATCGAGGCCATCACCGCCAGCAGCGCCTGGGCGGTGCAGACGTTCGAATTGGCCTTTTCGCGGCGGATATGCTGTTCACGGGTTTGCAGCGCCAGGCGATAGGCCTTGTTGCCACGCGCGTCGATGCTGACGCCGATGATCCGCCCCGGCATCGCACGCTTGAGCTTGTCGGTGGTGGCCATATAGGCCGCGTGCGGGCCACCATAACCCATCGGCACACCAAAGCGCTGGGTCGAACCGATGGCGATATCGGCACCCATCTCGCCCGGCGATTTCAGCAGCGCCAGCGACAGGATGTCGGCGGCGACGATGGCGATGGCGTTATGCTCGTGCAGCGCCGCGATCTCGGCGGTGTAGTCGCGCACATGGCCATAGGTGCCGGGATACTGGAAGATGGCGCCGAACACTGCCCCGGCCTCCAGCTCGGACGGGTCGCCCACCTGCACATCCACGCCCAGCGGCTCGGCCCGGGTGCGGATCACCGCGACGGTCTGCGGGTGGCAGTTCTTGTCGACGAAGAAGGCCGCGTTGTTGGCCTTGGACCGGCTGGAGCGTTTCGCCATGGCCATGGCCTCGGCCGCCGCGGTGGCCTCGTCCAACAGCGAGGCGTTTGCCACGTCCAGCCCGGTCAGGTCGCTGACCATGGTCTGGAAGTTCAACAGCGCCTCAAGCCGGCCCTGGCTGATTTCCGGCTGATAGGGGGTATAGGCGGTGTACCAGGCCGGGTTTTCCAGGATGTTGCGCAGGATCGGCGCCGGGGTGGTGGTGCCGTAATAGCCCTGGCCGATCAGCGAGGTCAGAACCTTGTTCTTCGAGGCCACCTGTTTCATGTGATAGAGCGCGTCGCGCTCGGTCATGGCCGGACCCCAGTCCAGCGCCTCTTTCTGCCGGATCGACGGCGGCACGGTGGCGTCGATCAGCTGGTCGAGCGTCTTGAAGCCGATCACCTGCAACATATCGGCCATCTCGCGCGGGCTGGGCCCGATATGGCGGCGGTTGGCGAAATCGTAGGCTTCGTAATCGGTGAGTTTGAAGGCCATGGCTCTGGGTCCTCGTCAGGCGGTTGGCGCCGCCGGCAGGGCCGGCGGCCGGCGGCTTAGCCGATCATGTCGTTATAGGCGGCGAGATCCATCAGACCGTCAAGTTGCGACGGATCGCTGAGCTTGATCTTGTAGATCCAGGCATCGCCTTCGGGGCTGTCGTTCAGGGCACCGGGATTGTCGGCCAGGTCCTCGTTCACCTCGACCACCTCGCCATCGACCGGGGCATAGATTTCCGAGGCGGCCTTGACCGACTCGATGACACCGATCTCGTCACCCTGGGCAAAGTCGTCACCGGCCTCTTTCTGTTCGATGAACACCACCTCGCCCAGCTGGTCGGCGGCGTGTTTGGTGATGCCCAGCGTGGCGATCTCGCCCTCGACGCTGAGCCATTCGTGATCTTCGGAGTAGTAGATGGTCATGTTTGTCGATCCTTCAGATAGTTTGTTTCGGTTACCACGGGCGGGGGCAAGGTTTTGAAAAAACCTTGTGGACAAAGCCTTTACAAGGCTTTGTGCCCCTGCCGCGCGGCAGGGATGTGTTAGCGTTTGTAATTCTGCGCAACAAAGGGCAGCGAGACGATTTCGGCGGGCTGGGCCTTGCCCCGGATGATCAGGTTGACCTTTTCGCCGGGTGCAGCATGAGCGCTGGCGACATAGCCCATCGCCACCGGCGCGCCGACCGTCGGGCCGAACCCGCCCGAGGTGATCTCGCCGATGGTCTCGCCGTCAAGGCTCTGGATCTCCACATGCTGGCGTGCGGGTGCGCGGCCTTCGGGCTTGATACCGACCAGCTTGCGCGGGGCGCCCTCGGCGATCTCCTTCACGATGCGCTCGGCGCCCGGAAATCCGCCCTCTTCGCGACGGCGTTTCTGGATCGCCCAGAGCAGGCTGGCCTCGATCGGCGAGGTGCCGTTGTCAATATCGTTGCCATAGAGGCAAAGACCCGCTTCCAGCCGCAGGCTGTCGCGGGCCCCCAGACCCGCCGGTTCGCAATCCTCATGCGCCAGGAACAGGCGCGAGATGCGGATCGCCTCGCCCTCGGGGATCGAAATCTCGTAACCATCCTCGCCGGTATAGCCCAGCCGCGAGATGCGGCAGTCTACACCGTCGATCTCGCCCAGCATGGTCTCCATGAATTTCAGGTCGCGCGCGGCGGGGCAGAGGCGGCCCACCACATCCTCGGCACTGGGGCCCTGCACCGCAACCAGCGCGCGATCGAAGATCTCGGTCACCTCGACCCCGTCCAGATGCGCTGCCATATGGGGGATGTCCTGATGGCGCAGCGCCGCGTTCACCACGACAAAGAAGTAGTCGCCCGCGTTCGACACGATCAGGTCATCCATGATGCCACCCTGGGCATTGGTAAAGAAACCATAGCGGGCCTTGCCCTCGGGTAGGGTGGAAAACACCTGCGGGCAGAGCTTTTCCAGCTTGGCGCCGATATCGTCTCCGCGCAGGATCACCTGCCCCATGTGGCTGACATCGAACAGCGCCGCCTTTTCCCGGCACTGCTTGTGTTCACCCATGATCCCCATCTGGTATTGCACCGGCATTTCCCATCCGGCGAAATCCACCATCTTGCCGCCAAGCTCGACATGCAGATCGTAAAGCGGGGTGCGTTTGGGCGTATCGGTCATGACTGGGGGATCCCTTGGGCTGAAAGACAGGATGCGGCGGAGAAGAGACCGTTCCGGCCAGGATCGACCCAGGCCGGGAAAAGGAGAGAGGGGCCAGCGGCGCGACCGGACCGGAACGGCAGTTTTTTGGAGGTGAACCCGTGGTCCACGGCTGGGGCGGGGCCTGGTTGGCCCTCCCCTCTGCCGATCAGTGACGAAACGCGCTCGCTCACGAGAACCCCCCTGAATGCCCTGCTGGTGCGGCATTTGTATCCCGTCGCACACAAGACAAGTCTCCTATAGGAAACTTTTCCCTTATTCGCAACAAAAGATTTGCATGAGAAAATTTGAATAGGTTAGGCTGCTTTGCAGGGAGATCGGGAAAACAAGGACGAATGCGATGGAGCCGGTACAGGCCGAAGACGAGGGGATGAGCCCCGACATGCTGGAAGCGCCCGATGGCGAAACGCTGGGCAAGATGATTCGCGATGCCCGCAAGGACAAGGGCCTGACGCTGGAGGAAGCGGCGCGGTCGGCCGCGATCGGCCGCTCGACCCTGTCCAAGATCGAGAACAACCAGACCCGGCCAAGCTTCGACATCATCCGCCGCCTGATGCAGGCGCTGGATCTGGAGACGCCGCAGCTGTTCGTGCAATCGGGCAAGAGCGACATCTCGGGCCGCCGCGATTTCACCCGCAAGGATCAGGGCGAACATCAGGTCACACGCACCTATGATCACGAATTGCTGTGCACCGAACTGACCAGCAAACGAATGTTGCCTTATATCAGCACGATCAAGGCCCGCGATGTCAGCGAGTTCGACACCTGGGTGCGCCACCGGGGGGAGGAGTTCATGTTCGTGCTGAGCGGCGAGCTGACCCTTTATACCGAACATTACCGGCCCCTGCCGATGAAGGCGGGCGACAGCGTCTATTACGACAGCGGCATGGGCCATGGCTGCGTCTCGACCAGCGCCGAGGACGCGCGCGTGCTCTGGGTCTCGCTCGAAGGTTAGGGCGGGCCGCTAGGCGCCCCGCCCCGCAGGGTCAGAACCCTTGCAGATAGGCGATGACGTTTTCGATCTCGTCTTCCTTCTTGAGCCCGGCAAAGGACATCTTGGTGCCCTTCATGAAATCCTTGGGCTTGGCCAGAAAGGCGGCCAGGCTTTCGTCGTCCCAGACCAGCCCACCTGCGGCGGCTTCCATCAGGGCGTCGGAATACTTGAACCCTTCGACCTGACCGGCGGCGGCGCCGATGATGCCGTTCAGCTGCGGCCCGACCTTGTTGGCCGCGCCCTCGCCGACCGCATGGCAGGCCTTGCATTTGTTGAACACTTTCTTGCCCTTGTCGGCATCGCCATCGGCCAGCGCCGGTAGCGCCAGCCCGGCGGCCAGAATGGTCAGGATCAGTCGGTTTTTGAACATGGGTTTCTCCTTCTCTCGGGGTTGCGGGTGCGGGGTTACAGCACCGGTGTCGCCAGCGGCTGGGTCAGGTCGACCGGACCCAGGACCGCGGCATCGGGAATGTCGTTGAGCGGCAGCGCCTGACCGCCATGGCGCGCGATGAACCGCGCGGCGGCCTCACCCGTGGCAAAGGGCACCAGTTCGGGCGCGCCCATGCCGCCTGCCACATCGGCGCCGGTGACAAACAGCGCGCTGTCAGCAGCGATCCAGTTGCCCGGCCCAGGCTCGGCCCAGCTGCGCGCGGCGCCCATGTCGCTGACATAGATGGCGGTGATCTCGGCCTCGCGCTCGGGGCTTTTGAGATAGGCGACCATGTCGCGCACCTGGGCAAAGAACAGCGGTGCCGGATGCCCCTTAAGGTGGATCTGACCCTTTGGCCCGCCATGCTCAGCCACGTTCATCTGACAGAAATAGCTGAGCGCGCTTTCGGTCAGATCGACAGGCACAGGCGGCGCGGCGGCCTCTTCCTCCTTGCAAGCGGCCAGCGTGATCAGGGCGATCAGGGCAAGGGCTCTCATGGCTCGACCCTCCGGAAGGCGGCGCGGGCCAGCAGCAGCCCCAGCACCGGCCAGATGAGCAGCGAGGCGGGCGCGGCCCAGACCGGCAGCGCCTGCGCGGCGCCGGTCATGCCCGAGGCCATGGCGACCCCATCGGTCGCAGCGATGTTCCACAAGCGGAAAGCGTCGGCCGGGTTGGCCACCATCACCCAGGGGAAGACGGATTGGGTGAAGGTGCCGCCCTTGTCCATGACCACGGCCCCCAACAGGCCAAGATCGTAGAGGACGACAAAAACCAGCCAGAGCCCGGCCGACAGACCCGCTGCTGCGGCCGAGCCTCGGGCGGTCGCGGACAGCAGGTATCCCAGCGCCAGAAAGGAAGCGCCCAGCAGGATCGAGGTGAGGATGAGGCGCAAGAGCGCCATCAGGCTTTCAGGGCCCGCGCCACCGAACCAGGCAGCCACCGCACCGGCAGTGCCAAAACCGACGGTCATGGCAAAGGCCAGCGCGGCCAGATGCGCGGCGAACTTGCCCAACAGGATTTCGCCCCGCCCCGCCGGATAGGACAGCAACAGGGGCAGGCTGCCCCGGTCCATGTCGCCCGCCACCGCGTCGAACGAGATCATCAGCGCCAGAAGTGGCGCGAGATAGACGCTGAGTGTGGTCATCGAGGCAACCGAGACCGTCAGCATATCGACCCCCAGCGTACCGGTGGGCGCGCTACCCGCAAATGTCAGCGCCAGCGCAAACAGTACCATGATCAGGGTCGCGACCAGCAGCCAGCGGTTGCGGCGCAGGATCAGCATTTCGGTTTGGGCAACGGCAAGAAAACGGGTCATTGCAGCGTCTCCTTTGCATAATGGCGATAGAGGTCCTCCAGCCGGGGCGGGGTCATGTCGACATCGACAACCGCCTCGCCCATGGCGGCGATGCTGCGCAGCGCGGTCATTTTGTCGGCGGGGTCGCACAGCAGTTCGACCGAGGCGCCGTTGACCCGGCTGCCGCCCAGCCGGGCGGCCAGCGCATCGGCGTTTTCGCGCGCCCTGACCCGCAGGCGGATCGGCAGACCCGCAAGCGCCGACAGGTTGGCCAGTGTGTCGTCGGCCACCTTGACCCCCTTGCGCAGGATGGCGATGCGGTCGGTGCGGGCCTCGACCTCGGTCAGGGCGTGGCTGGCGATGAGCACCGCCGCCCCCTGCCCCGCCAGTTCGTCGATGATGGCATAGAGATCCTGGCGCGAGATCGGGTCGAGCCCCGATGTCGGCTCGTCCAGCAGCGCCACGCGGGGCTTGCCCAGCAGCACCTGCGCGAGGCCCAGCCGCTGCCGCATCCCCTTGGAATAGGCGCCGATGCGGCGGTCCATCGCGTCGGCCAGCCCGACCCGCTCCAGCAATCCGGACACATCGGCCCGTTCGCCGGACAGGCGGGCAAAGAGCCTTAGTTGCTCTCGCCCGGTCAGGGCTGGATGGAATGAGACCGCTTCGGGCAAATAGGCGGTATCGCGGCGGGCCTGTGCGCTGCCGGGGGCAGCAGCGCCGATGCGAATCGTGCCGCCATCGGTCGGGGTCAGGCCCAGGATGGATTTGATCAGCGTGGATTTCCCGGCGCCGTTATGGCCCAGCAGCGCCACGCGCTCGCCGGGGGCGACATGCAGGGAGATATCGCTCAGAACGCGGGTTGGTCCGCGATCCTTGCACAATGATGTGATGGTCAGGGCCTTATCCGTCATGAGGCACCTTTTTCAGAGCTGGGGGTTCAGGGGCTTTGATCAGGGCGTTGCTGTCGATCACGCCGCCGGGCAAAAGGGCCGGAAAGGCGGATTGCGACCAGCGCACCAGCTGTACGGCCGGCGAGCCAAGCAGCAGCTTGGCTGCCGGTTGGGTCCACAGCACATGGTCCATGCTGTCGTTGGGGCGATAGGGGGCGTCGGCGATGCCGTCGCCATTGACGTCATAGGCAGCAAAGTCGGACCAGTAATTGCCACGCCCGTCCTCGGACCATTCGACCCAACGGGTCGAGACATATTTCACCTGGGTCCGGTTGCCGACAAAAGCGTTGCCTACGATCCGGTTGCGCTCGGACCCGGCGGTGAAATGGATGCCGATGCCGCAGCCTTCGAACCAGTTGTTGGTGAATTCGTTCTTGTTGGCATTGTAGAGGAAGGTGCATTTCTCCTTTGCCCCCTTCACCACATTGCCCGAAATCACACTGTCATTGGCATAGTTCAGCATGACCCCGTGTTCGCGGTCGCCGATCGAGACATTGTCGACCACCTTGACCCGACTGGTGAACATCACCGCATAGCCCAGGTCGTTGCCGATCGAGACATTGCCCGTGACCTCGGAATTGTCGGCATACATGTAATGCACGGCAAAGCGCAGATCGCGGAACAGGTTGTTGCGGAACAGATTGCGGCGCGAGGAGTTCACGAAGATGCCGTCGCGCCCGTACTGGATATCGTTGCCCTCGACCACCGCGCCGGGGGCGTTCCAGACATAGACGCCATTGCCGCGGGCGTTCATGTGGCGGTCCCGGCGGCCCTCGATCCGGTTGTCCTTGACCAGCGCATCCTTGGCGCCGTGGATATCGACGCCGTAGAGATTGCCGATCAGCACGTTGTCTTCCACCACCGGCGCGCGGGCGGTCTTGGTCAGCTGGATACCGCTGTCGATGCCGTCATGGTCCGAGCCGGAGCCGATCACGGTGAGCCCGCGAAGGGTCACGCCGGGGCCGGTCACGGTGATCACGCTGCCGGTGCCTTGTCCGTCAATGGTGGCCTGCCCCATCCCGTCAAGGGTGACGGGCCGGGACAGGACCAGGGTTTCGGCATAGATGCCGGGCGCCAGGCGGAGGGTGTCACCATCCGCCGCCTGGGCAAGTGTTTCAGAGATGGCCCCCGCCCGGTTGGGCACGTCCCAATCCGCCGCCCAAAGGGGCGTGGCAAAGAGGGTCGCAATCAGCAGGGGCCAGCGCATGATTTATGCCCCCCGCGGCTCGACAAACATCCGGCCGCGCATTTCCATGTGCAGCGCGTGGCAGAACCACTGGCAATAGAACCAGTGCACGCCCGGACGGTCGGCAATGAAGGTGACCGAGGCGGTCGCCTGTGGTGCCACTTCCATCGCGATGCCAAAGTTGGCCATGCACAGCCCGTGGGTCACGTCATCCACATCGTCGAGGTTGGTGACATAGATCGTCACCTCGTCGCCCTGCTTCACCGTGAACTTCTCAAGGCTGAAGGTCGGCGCCACGGACGTCATGTAGACCCGCACCTTGTTGCCGTCGCGGATCGGCTCTTCGGCGCCTTCCTCCAGGTCGACGCCATCGGCGGCGGCCTGCTGGCGGGCATCCTCCCACATCGGGTCGTTGCGATCCCAGACGTTGACCGGGTTCACCTTGGACCGGTGCACGATGATGCTGTCATGCGGCTCGGCAAAGGTCGGGCCGTCATGCACCACCTTCATCTTGTCGCCGGAGATGTCGATCAGCTGCTCGTTCTCGGGCTTGAGGGGGCCTACATTCAGGAACCGGTCCTTGGAGAACTTGTTCATCGAGATCAGCCATTTGCCGTCGGCCTCGGCGGTTTCACCCATCGAGGTCGAGTTGTGGCCCGGCTGATACTGCACATCGACCTTGTCTAGGATCGGGTCGACATCGGCACCGGCATAGGCCTCGATCGCCTTTGCGATGTTCCACTTCACCACCTGGCTGTCCAGGAACAGGGTGGTATAGGCGTTGCCCTTGTTGTCGAACGCGGTGTGGAGCGGCCCAAGACCCAGCTGCGGTTCGGCCACGATGGCCGAGCGCGGATCGGCATCCTCAGAGAACAGCGCGTCCACCTTCTCGACGTCGATGACCGAGACGGTCGGGCTGAGCTTGCCGTTGATCATGATGTGGCGCTTGTCGGGGGCAGCGTTACAGCCGTGCGGGCTGTTGGGGATCGGGATATAGCGGGTATAGTTCTTGCCCGCACCCTTGCGCCCGTCCACGACCTTGACGCCGTTCAGCTCCTGATAATCGCCCGCGGCGATGCCAGCCTCGATTTCCTTGAGGTTGAACACGACCACATGGTCCTGCTCGTTCTCGGTCATCTCGGCAAGGTTCATGCCCATTTCCGAGTTGTACGAGGTCGAGAAGGCGTATTTGCCCTGATAGTCGCAATCCGTGTTGTCGAGGTTGCCCGACACGATCACCTGCCAGGCGATTTCCATGCTGTCGCCGTCAATCGCCGTGAAGATGTTCACATATTGCGACGGATCGTCGAGGATCTGGCCGTCATTGACCAGCGGCGCCTCATGCTCGCCATTGGCAAAGACATAGCCGGTGCGCGGGTATTTCTGCGGACGCAGGCCGTGGATGTCATGCGCGTTGGGGATCTCGATGATCTTGTCGCATTTCATCACGTCGCAGCGGACGCGGGCAACCCGGGTGTTGGCCTTGTCGTTCATGAACAGGTAACGGCCGTCATAGGTGCCATCGGTGAACGACATATGCGGGTGGTGCAGGTCGCCGTTGTCATAGGTCTTCTTGCCGTTGGACGCCAGAAACTGCTTGGTTTCGGGCAGCAGACCCTCGGTCAGCACCTTGAGCGACTCGTTGGTCTGGCCCCAGCCGGTGGCCGAGCAGCGGTTGAACACCGGCACCCGCATCAGCTCGCGCATCGAGGGGATGCCGAGGATGCGCAGCTCGCCGGTCTGGCCCGAGGACCAGAAGCCGTAATATTCGTCCAGCTCGCCGGGCTCCAGATTGGCCTTGGCGGCGGCGGATGCCTCGCGCGCGGTCATCAGGGTGGCGCCCAGGCCGGTGCTGGCGAGAACGGCGCCGGTTGCTGTCGCGCCCAGCAGGCCGCGGCGGGTGACGCTCAGGTTGTTATCGTGGTCCGACATGATCGTTCCTCCTTTCAGGAAGCTTCTTGCGGTTTGGCGTTTGGATGGTTCGCCGGTGGGTGTCCGAGGGTCAGTTTCGGATCGACCGTCCCTGTGCGCGCCCGCCGCTTGATCTGGCGGATGACGACGGGGCATTTGGCCTCGGACTGATAGAGCACCTGGCAATGCAGGCAGGTGATGCATTCGTTCGGGTTGATCTCGCCGGTGGGGTGGATCGCCTGAACCGGGCATTCGTTGGCGCAGGTCTGACAGGGGTTGCCGCAATCCTTGTAACGGCGCAGCCAGTCGAACATGCGGATGCGGGCGGGGATCGCCAGCGCCGCGCCCAGCGGGCAGAGATAGCGGCAATAGAACCGTTCGATGAAAAGGCCGATCAGCAAGAGCAGCAGCGCAAATACCACGAAGGGCCAGTCGCGCATGAACTTGAGAATGATCGCGGTCTTGAACGGTTCGACCTCGGCATAGGTTTCGGCCAGCGGGATCGAGACAAAGCTGAGACCGAACAAACCCAGGAAGATCATGTACTTCACCGGCCAAAGCCGCTCGTTCAGCCCCCAAGGCAGGGTCCATTGCGGCAGGCGCAGGGCGCGGGCCACCTTGTTGGTCAGTTCTTGCAGCGCGCCAAACGGGCAAAGCCAGCCGCAATAGGCCCCCCTGCCCCAGAAGATCAGCGCGGCGGCTACGGCGAACCACTGGATGAACACCAGCGGGTCGAGCAGGAAGGCGTCCCAGCTGAAGCCCGTGCGCAGGCTTCCCGCCAGCGCCATCAGGTTGACGACGCTCAGCTGGGCATTGGCATACCAGCCGATGAAGAACAGCGTTGCGGTCAGATAGGCGATGCGGAACCAGTAGAAGACGCGCGCATTCATCGTGGCCTGGAACTGGAAGAAGAATGTCGCCGTCAGCAGCAGCAGCATCGCGCTCAGGATGCCGATCTCGACCGTGCGGTCCTTCCAGATCCGTTGCCACAGCGCGGCCTTGGCGGCGGCCTCGTCGCCCGCATCCTCGACCACCGCCGGCGCGGCGGCGGGCAGCAGGAAGCGTTCCGGCAGGCGGTAGCCCAGATCGAAGGTGAGGAAGCTTTTCTCCACCGCGCCCACGGCGCGCTGCACCAAGAGTTGCAGGCGGAAGGGGGCGGCCGGGTCAAATTCGGCATCGGCGGGGATCTTGAACAGGTCAAGCTCGGAGAACGCAGGCGCATCCGTCGCCGCGACCGTGCCCAGGCGGCGTTGCTGACGGTCGAAGAACCGCACCGCGCTGTCGCCCTGGATCAGTTGGATCCGGTCGAAGATTCCGCCGCGCACATAGCCCGAGCCCTTGAAGCTGTAAGCACCACGCCCCAGAACCAGAATGGCCTGCTCGCCCGGCTCAAGCCAGTTTTGCAGGTTGGCATACTCCGCCTCGCCCAACAGGGTGCGGCCGATCTCGGGCACCGAGACTAGCGCCAGATGCATGTCGATGAACGTATCCTCGGGCGCGCCCGGTTCGGGTCGCTTGATGGCGCGGGCGTCGCCGGTTGCCTCAAAGGCCGCGTTGACCTGCCCGATGTCCAAGGTCATCCGCCGGACCGAGCCGTCGCCCGACAGGGTGAACCAGTCGCTGGTCCCGGTCTGGCCCATGTCGATCTCGCGACGCGGGCCTTCGGGGGTGGCCGGCGAAAGGCCGCCCAGGCCCAGCGCGCGGGCCACCTTGAGCCCTGCGCGCACCAGACTGTCATCGATCACCATGATGGTGACGGTGGCGCCCGAAATGATGTCGAGATCATGCCCCTCGCCGCCGGTCTCGGCCTCGCGTTTCAGGTCAAGACCCTGATAGCCCTCGGTCAGGGCGACCATCTTGGAATTGGGAATGCCGATCAGCACGATCGGTTCGGAATGTTCCACCAGCTTGACGCCGGTCAGCACCGCATCGGCATCAATGGCGGCGATCACATGGATCGGCTTGCCGGAATAGCCGGTGGTGCCCACAAAATCCGAAGTCAGAAAGGCCCAGGCAACGGTCTCGCCACCCTTGAGCACCGGCGCCACCGGCACATCCTCGCGCAGCGGGCCAAAGGCGTCGGCACCGGGGGCCAGATCGGCGGGCGCAAGCGCGGCCAGAAACCGGGGCAGGTCGCTGGCCAGCGCCGGGATGGGGGCCAGAAACAGAAGGGTCAGCAGAACCCGGATGACGCGCGTGATCAGCACATCGCACCTCCCTTGTCTTGGAATGGGGGGCCACGGGTTTCAGGCCAAAGCCGGTGTCGCGCCGCCAGAGCCGGCACGTCGGTACCCGTCTGTTGCCGGACGTTGAGGAGGACCGGTTCGACGCCCCCGCCATAGGCGGGCGTCAGAAGATCAGTCGCTGCCGAACACATCAGGCAATCGCCGCAATCGGGGCAGGGATCATCCGTGCCCTCGACCGGCATCTGAATCCAGACCGCGCCCTCTTCCGAGCAGATCTCGATCCACGCGCCCTCGCCTGCCTGGGCCAGCTGCGGTGCCAGCAGTTGCAGCACCATCAGCACGATGCCCAATACACCGCCGACGCGGCGCAGGGCGCTGCGGGTCGGGTCCGGTGTGTCGGTTTGGCGGGGCATAAGCACCTCGGGCACGGGATTGCGTCTGGCCCGAGTCCTATGCGCCCCGCCGCGCCGTTTACTTGACTTTGGTCAGGCCCCCGCCTCGGCTGCGATCACATTCCGCAACGCAAGCGCAAAGAGCTGCGCCACCGGGCTATCCGGCCTGTCGGGCCGCGTCATCAACCCCACCGGCCCCCGGGTCAACCCGGTCTGGAACGGCAACGCCACCAGCCGCCCCTCGGCAATCTCGTTGGCAACCACCCCGCGCGAGATAATCCAGACCGCATCCGAGCGGCGTGTATGCACCCGGCCAAACGCGCCCGAGACGGTTTCCAGCCGGTTGGGAAACTCGCCGATCCCGTTTGCGATCAGCATCTGCTCGACCAACGGCCGGATCGCGGCGCCGGGCGGCGGATAGATCACCGGCCAGTCGGCCACCCGCGCCAGATCGGGCGCGGCTAGCAGCGGATGACCGGGGCGCACCACAAACACCACCTGTTCCTGATAGAGCTGGGTAAACGAAAGCCCCTGCATCGTCTCGGGCGGACCCATCCGCCCGATCACCAGATCCAGCGTCCCCAAACGCAGCCGTTCGACCAGATAGCCATGCGGCCCGTCCTGGATCCGCAACAGCGCATGAGGTGCCAGTCTCGCGAATTCGCCCACCGCCCGCGGCATCAGATAGGCCGCCACGCTGGGCAAGGCACCCACCGACAGCGTTTCCCGCTGGCGGCGCCCCTCGGTTTCAATCCCGTCGAGCCCCTGTTGCAGGCTGGCCAGTGACATTCGGGCAAAATGCAGAAACACCTCTCCGGGCTTGGTCAGCTCCACCCCGGCCCGGCTGCGGCGCATCAGGGTGGTGCCGGTGATCTCTTCCAGCTCCTTCAGGGTCTTGGACATGGCCGGCTGGGTCAGGAACAGCTTTTCCGCCGCCGTCTTCAGACTGCCCTCGCGCGCGATTTCCACAAAGCACTGGATGTGGCGGAACTTGATGCGGCGGTCGATCATTAACTTTCCTATTTTGGAAATTAAGTTGCCTTACTACTCATTTTACATCACGCATTCAATCATTCATCCTGTTCTGAACGGGAGGAAACACGATGCGCACGCAAATAGTGATTGTCGGAGGTGGCCCTTCGGGCTTGCTGCTGGGGCAGCTGTTGCATCGCAAGGGCATCGACACGGTGGTACTGGAACGCCAGTCACGCGCGCATGTGCTGGGCCGCATCCGGGCCGGTGTGCTTGAGGCGGGATTCGTCAACCTGATGCGCGAGGCCGGTGTCGCCGAGCGGATGGACCGCGAAGGTTTCGTGCATCACGGCACCATCCTGGCCCATGGCGAGGAACAGATCCGCATCAGTTTCGAGGATCTGATCGGGCGACACGTGGTAGTCTATGGCCAGACCGAACTGACGCATGATCTGTATGACGCCCGCGATGCTGTGGGCGGCAAGACGGTGTTCAATGCCGAGGGTGTCACGATCCACGATGCCGACAGCGACGCGCCCTATGTCACCTACAGCAGTGACGGCACCGAACACCGGATCGACTGCGACTATGTTGCGGGCTGCGATGGGTTCCACGGGATCAGCCGACAAACCATTCCGGCCGGCATCCGCAAGGAATATGAACAGGTCTATCCGTTTGGATGGCTGGGGCTGTTGTCCGAAACGCCACCTGTGAGCGACGAAGTGCTCTATAGCTTGTCCGAGCGCGGCTTTGCCCTTTGTTCCATGCGCAACGCCACGCTCAGCCGCTACTACATCCAATGTGCGCTGTCCGACAAGGTGACCGACTGGAGCGATGATGCCTTCTGGACCGAGTTCCGACAGCGGTTGCCGCGCGCACTGGGGGACCGGCTGGTCACCGGACCATCGATCGAGAAATCCATCGCGCCGCTCCGGTCCTTTGTCTGCGAACCGATGCGCTGGGGGCGGCTGTTCCTTTGCGGGGATGCGGCCCATATCGTGCCGCCAACCGGCGCCAAGGGGCTGAACACGGCGGCGAGCGATATCCATTACCTGTATCACGCGCTGGTGCAGGTGTTCGAGACCGGCGAGACCGAGGGGATTGATCGCTATTCCGAACAGGCGCTGGCCCGCATCTGGAAAACCCAGCGGTTCAGCTGGTGGATGACCAAGCTATTGCACCGTTTTCCCGAACAGACCGAATTCGACCTGCGCATCCAGCGGGCCGAACTGGAATTCCTGCGCGACAGCCGCGATGCGCAAACGGTGCTTGCACAGAACTATGTCGGTCTGCCCTACTAGGGCATGGCGGAAAGGAAGACGAATGTCTGAACGCTATGACAACGGAATGAAGGTACGCCGCCAGGTGCTGGGTGACGCTTATGTCGACCGGGCCGAGGCGAACCGGACCGAGTTCGAAAGCCCGTTCCAGACGCTGATCACCGAAGGTGCCTGGGGCACGGTCTGGGCATCGGACGGGATCAGCGACCGGGACCGGTCGATGCTGACACTGGCGCTGTTGGCGGCGCTGGGGAATTTCGACGAAATTCCCATGCACATCCGTGCCACCGCCCGTACCGGCGCCAGCAAGCAGGACGTGCTGGAGGCCTTCCAGCATGTGGCGATCTATGCCGGCGTGCCGCGCGCCAATCAGGCGCTGAAGCTGGCGCGACAGACCTATGACGAGATGGAAGCGGAGTGAGCGGACCGGAGCGCGAACGGCCCAGCCAAGAGGAGACAGCCCAGATGACCAAACCCGGCGAATTCTACCAGCGCGACCGCGCCTGGCACCCGCCCGCGCATGTCCCCGACTACAAGACCTCGGTTGCGCGCTCTCCCCGGCAGGCATTGATCAGCCTCGAGAACACGGTGAGCGAGATAACCGGACCGGTTTTCGGCCATACCGATATCGGAGCTGGCGACAATGACCTGATCCATAACTACGCCCAGACGGGCCAAAGCGCCATCGGCGAGCGGATCCTCTTGCATGGGAGAATTTTCGACGAAAATTCTCGGCCCCTGCCGAACACACTGGTGGAAATCTGGCAGGCCAATGCGGGCGGGCGGTATCGCCACAAGAAAGATACCTATCTGGCCCCCATCGATCCCAATTTCGGTGGTTGCGGGCGCACCCTGACCGACGAGAACGGCTATTACTACTTTCGCACCGTCAAACCCGGCGCCTATCCCTGGCGCAATTGGGTCAACAGCTGGCGACCCGCCCATATCCACATGTCGATCTTCGGAACCGCCTTTGCCCAGCGGCTGATCACCCAGCTCTATTTCGAGGGCGACCCGCTGATCCACAAATGCCCGATCGTCAACACCATCCCCGACCCCGACGCCGTCGACCGGCTGATCGCGCCGCTCGACATGAATGCCGCAATCCCCTTCGATAGCCTAGCCTACCGGTTCGACGTAGTCCTGCGCGGGCGCCGTTCGACCCTGTTCGAGAACCGGCTTGAGGGGAACTGAAGCGTTTCAAGGCAAAATGAAGTCCGATTTTCCGGTTCGGAAACGCGACAAAGAGGAGATGATCATGTCCCAGAGACTCGACTATCTGAAGGAAACACCGTCCCAGACCGCCGGTCCCTATGTCCATATCGGTTTGGCCCCAGGCGCCGCCGGTTTCGACATCTATGACCGTGAGCTGGGCTGGGACATTGCCGGACCCAATGCCGCCGGAGAGCGTATCCGGGTCGAAGGCCGGGTCATCGACGGCACCGGCAGCCCGGTCAAGGATGTGCTGATCGAGGTCTGGCAGGCCAATGCCGCCGGCATCCATGCCCATCCCGAACACGCCGGCGAGGTCGAGGACGGGTTTCGCGGCTGGGGCCGGGTGATTACCGATTTCGAGACCGGCGAGTGGGGTTTTGACACCGTCAAACCCGGCCCGGTACCCGGGCGCAACGGTTCAAAACAGGCGCCGCACCTGACCCTCTGGATCGTGGCGCGCGGCATCAACATTGGCCTTAACACCCGGCTCTATTTCAGCGACGAGGCCGATGCCAATGCCGCCGACCCGGTGCTGAACCTGATCGAATGGAAAAACCGCCGCACCACCCTGATCGCAGCGCGCGACGAACGCGAGGGCAAACCGCTCTACCGCTTCGACATTCACCTGCAAGGCCCGCAGGAAACCGTCTTTTTCGATATCTGAGACCGGAGACTGCCCATGGACAAGCCCTGCATCATCTGCGTTGCAATCACCGGCTCCGTTCCCACCAAGGCCGACAATCCCGCCGTGCCGATCTCGGTCAGCGAACAGATTGAGAGCACACATGAGGCGTTCGAGGCCGGCGCCACCATCGCCCATTGCCATGTGCGCAATGATGACGGCACCCCCACCAGCGATCCAGACCGTTTTGCCCGGCTGATGGAGGGGCTGCACAAACATTGCCCGGGTATGATCGTGCAACTCTCGACCGGTGGTCGGTCAGGGGCCGGTCGGGCGCGCGGTGGCATGCTGCCACTGAAACCTGACATGGCCTCGCTCTCGGTCGGGTCCAACAACTTCCCGACCCGCGTCTACGAGAACCCGCCCGACCTGGTCGAATGGCTGGCCTCCGAGATGCGAACCCATCAGGTCACCCCGGAAATCGAGGCCTTCGATCTCAGCCATATCCTGCGCGCCATCGACATGCACGGGCACGGGCTGCTCTACGGCAAGCTCTATGTGCAATTCGTGATGGGGGTGAAGAACGCGATGCCTGCCGATCGCGAAGTGTTCGATTTCTACGTCCGGATGATGCAGACCCGCGCCCCTCGGGCCGAATGGTGTGCCGCCGGGATCGGCGCCAATCAACTGGCGGTAAACGAATGGGCAATCGCGGCAGGCGGACACACGCGTACAGGGCTTGAGGACAATATCCGCCTCGACCGGCAAACGCTTGCGCCCTCGAACGCTGCATTGGTACGGCGCAGCGTCGAGTTGTGCGAGAAATACCAGCGCCCGGTCGCCACCTGGCAGCAGGCACGTGAGCTTCTCGGGCTTCCGGCAACGGCGCGGAATTGAAAACGGTCGGACACCCAGCTATGCGAGCCCAATGAGACAAAGGGCGGGCAGCTATCTGGCGGTATTTGCAGGCGGGGCAACAGGCTCTGTCCTGCGTGAACTCTTGGGAGCCCAACTGCCAGGACTGCCCTTCCTCACTGCCACCTTCGGCATCAACATCGCCGCGTGTTTCCTGCTTGGCTGGCTTTATGCCATCCGCCATCGGCTGCACCCCCATCTGTTGCACCTGGGCGCGGTAGGGTTTTGCGGAGGTCTTTCGACCTTTTCCTCATTCATCCTCGAACTGGACCGGCTCACAAATTCCGGCGGCTGGTCCATCGGCCTCATCGCCATGACGGTGGAAATCGCCGCGGGCCTTGCCGCCGCCATCCTGGGCGAAGCGCTGGGGCGCGGCCGCGAGGCACGACGTTGACGACCTTTGCCCTGCATGCGCTCTTTGCACTCGGCGGCGGTCTCGGGGCGGTCCTGCGCCACTGGGTCGCGCGTCGTGTGACACATGACCTGCCGCTCGCAACCCTGGTGGTCAATGTGCTGGGAACCCTTCTGCTGGGTATTTGGCTCGGCCAACCCGCAAGCGGTGCAGCGGACCCGGACCAAAGCCGCCAGCTGATCCTCGGTTTCTGTGGCGGCTTCACCACCTTCTCCAGCTTTGCCTATCAGACGCTCGACCTGCATCGCGCCCGCTCGATCGCCAGCGCCGCCGTCAACATCCTCGCCAGCGTGGGGCTCTGCGCACTTGCCTACCTGTTGGGCACCCATCTGGGCGGTTGATCCTGACGACCGCGCTGGGGGACCAGCCCCCCAGACCCCCTGGAGTATTTCCGACCAGAAAGAAACAAGAGGGTCCCTGCTTCTTTCTGGTTCACAATACTCCCGCCGGAGGCGCCGCACCCGGCAAGCCGCGCAGCCGGGGCGAGGATACGTCACCTCTCGTCCCGCGCCGAGGAGGAGGAACGACGACGAGACCCTGAGCGCGCCGAAGGCGCACCGCCTGGTTACAGCGTCTTGAGGTATTCGACCAACGCGCGGCGGTCCTCCTCGCTCAAACCCGCGGTGCCATAATCGTGGCCCGAATTGAAGTTGCCCGGGATCGGCTCGCCATCCTCGCCCCGGGCGCGGAAGGTGAACGGGTTCTGGTCAAGACCCGACACGAAACCGACCTTGACCGGGTCAAACTCGCGGCTGCCGACGCCAAAGACCTCGGGCCGGGTGGCCGCGTCCTCGGGCAGTTCCGCGTCAAGCGCGGTGGCGACGTTGCGCATGCGCGCGGGCAACAGCAGGTCATAGAGCGTCGGCACCGAACCATTATGCAGATAGGGCGCGGTGGCCCAGATCCCGTTCAACGAACGGGCCTTGTAAGCCAAGAGGGGATGCTCCTGCGTCAGGCATTCCTCGGCATCGGCTTTCTTCTTCGCGTCGCTGACACCGGGAAGGTATTCGGTCACCAGCCCGGTCTCGGTGCGAATCCCGCTGGGTCGGTCATCCTCGCCCAGGATCGCAGCCAGAACCTCGAACAACTTGCCACGGATGGTGCCCACGGTCGCGTTGACCAGCATCAGGCGGGTATAGTCCTCATCCCGGTCGATGCGGGTGAATTTCGTGTCCACAAGCTGGCCGCCGAAATTGCCCGATTTCGAGCGATGCAGGAAGGTATTGCAGGTGGTGAACACATCCGTCCCCAACTCTGCCAGCGGCGTCATGCTGATTTTCATATTGCTGCTGGTATCGGTCGGCGCCATGTGGCTGTGGCAGTCGGCGCAGCTTTCACCGTCGATCTTGCGGGTAAAGACCTCGCGCCCACGCGCTGCGAGATCCCAGTCGATGGCACCCAGCATCTCCTCGGGCCAGCGTGGTGATTGCAGGCTTTCGAGCTGGCGTTCCAGCGAAATCAGCTCGCGCACCCGGGCGCTTGAGGGATAGCCGCGCAGGACCTTGGACTTGTCCGTTTCGAGATGAGCAAAGACGCCAATCACCTCGGAGGTATTGCGCACCAGCGCGCCCAACTCGGTGTTCTCACCCAGGAACCGGATCTTGAACATGCGCGGCGCGATGCCGTTCCATTGCAGCTGGTCCTGCTGTGAGGTGTTCCAGATATGTGGATAGCTGGCCGGCGCGTCGGCCAGCACATTGGTGATCTGGTTCGGGTGGCGGATGGTCAGCGCCACCTTGTTCAGGATATGGCCCTGCGCATCCAGCCGGGCATGGCCATAGCGCACCTTGGGTGCTGCGTTCTTGTCGGCCAGCGCCTGTTGCCAGACGATCTGTTCGTTGAGTTGCAGTTCCAGCGACTCGCGCCCGTCGATCGTCTGATCGGCCCCCAGCACCCCGCGCGCGAAACGGTCGAACCGGTCGCGATCGGCCACCGTGTCCTTGAGCGCCTGCAACAGGTCCTCTTCCATCCGCTGGAAATCGGCCAGCGTCGGCGCGCCCTCGACCCGCAGGCGACGGCCCTGATGAGTAATCTCGTTGGTGTGGCAGGCCGAGCAGGTCAGCCCGACCCAGGGTTCGCGCATGGTCAGCGCGTCGCAGGTTTCCGGGAAGGTATCGCACATCAGGTCGGCATCCAGGGTCTTGTCCTGATCTACCACCCAGCCCAGCGGCAGCCCCTCGGGATTGTGCACCGGGTCGGGATTGGCGATATAGCCCAGCTCGTCCATATAGGAGCGGTCCAGAAAGGCGCGGATCGCCCCATCCCCGTCGCCGGGTTGTTCCAGCGCGCGCATCCAGGACAGCGGCAACAGACGCGAACCCTGAGTGGTGGTATACCACCAGCGGCGCTGCGCGTCGTTCCAACCCTGATCCAGGCATTCGACGTCGCGGCAGACGCTCCATCCCGATTGCGCTTGTGCTGCGGGCGCGGCAATGGCGGCGAGCCCGGTTGCCAGGGCGATACCAATCACATGTCTCGAAATCATCAATCTATCTCCGGTCTTCTGCCCCGTACGCGTCTCTTGCCTCAAGGGGATGGAAACGAAAGGGCGGCAACACCACTCTGCCGCTGCTCTTGCGTGTTTTTCAAATATCTTTTTCAATTATTTGGTCTCTAAACCCTGAGGTCCCAGATCACATGGAATGCTGAGTGGTGACCCGCTTCCAACCGCTCTAGGCTCAGGACCGGGTCGTAATTTCCCCGGCGGGACCCTGTACGGTTCGGTGAACGGCCTTGAACGGGCACCAACTCAGCACGACTATGATTTTCGCCAAGCCACTCACTCTCAGCTATCAATGGGACGTAGGGTAAAGATTGGATAGGTGACAATAATCACCCGAAATGGTGAAACACGTTATATTCCTTAGAAGTCCAGTCGAATCACCAAGACCCATGGCCCCAACTGACCAGCACGATCAACTCGTTCTTTCCATATACGATGCCGCGCTGGACCCGGGAAAATGGCCGGATCTTCTGACCCGAATCGCGCATTATGCCGGTGGCATCGGCGCAATGATCTTCGAGGTCGAAACGCCCGGAGACCGGCCGCATCTGCTGGCCTCGCATTTCAGCGACACCTATCAGATGGAACTGGTCGAAGGGTATCTGAGCCAGCACAACGATCTGGAGATCGCCGATCAGGCCATCTTTGCGCGTCATTCCCGCGCCTCGGACGACATTCAGCTGATCCCGGACTCGGTGTTGGCCTCGTCCGAAGCCGAACTGTTGGCACGCCCCAACCAGAAGACGATGATGCAATATGGCATCCGTTACCGCTGCGGCGCGCTGCTGAACAAGGATCAGCTATTCCACGACCGGTTCTCGATGCAATTCGGGTCCGACGCCTCTGACGATCTGCCGGAACGTCTGGCGCGGGCCTCGCGGCTGCTGCCGCATATCGCCAAGGCTCTCAGCATCGGACGTCCGGTACAGGCCGTGATGAAACGGCACCGGACGGTGCTGAGCGCGCTCGACAAGCTGGACGTGGGGTTCTGCGTCCTGGACAATCGCATGAATGTCGTTGCCGGAAACGAGGAATTCCGCCGTCAGACCGAAGAAAGCGGCGTATTCCGCCGCGACCCACATGGCAAGCTGAGCTTTCGCAGCGATGACGACCTGAGCCGGGCACGGGCCCTGCTGGGCAGCCCGCTGCAACACGGCAGGTTCGGTGCCCGCCCCCGCAAGGAGGCGCTGGAGGCCGATCAACAGGCCGCCGCATGTATCGGCGAAGCGCTGTGCATCGATATTTCGCCGCTTCACAAAGCAGATGAACTGGGAGATGGCGCGGTGGATGGGTTCCTGCTGATGAGCACAGATACCAGCCGCACCTATCGGCTGGAAATGCCCACGATTGCCGCCCTGTTCGATCTGAGCGAGGCCGAATGCGCGGTGTTCGAACTGATGGCAGAGGGAAAGACCAACAAGCAGATCGCCGAAGAGCGGGGGCGTTCTCTCGACACGATCAACTCGCAGGTCAAGTCGATCCTGTCGAAATCCAATTGCGACAACCGCACCCAGGCCATTCGCATGGCCACCAATATCTCGTCGGGCTTCCTGGTGCGCGACTGATCCTGCGGGGGTTAGTCGGTCTGCTGCATCTGTTCCGCCATCTTGCGGGCGCGCGGACATTGAAGCCGCTCGCGCAGCGGGCTGTCCGGATCAATTTCCTTGGAGCAGACGACGCAGCGATCCGCACCCGAGATCGCATTCAGCCCGCCACAGCTGCCCTTGATCCGCTTGCCCATCAGCATCACGCCCAGAGACATGCCCAGCACGACAATCATCAGCAGAAAGAAGGCCAGCAGGAAGGTCGTCATGGCGAAACCCTTTCGCGGTGTCACTCGGCGTCGTTCAGCAGATCGGCGAATGCGCTGCTCTGCGCCGTCATATAGGCCTCGGCGCCGTCTTGCGCATCCCTTTCGATGAAGAACACGGCAAGTTTATGCGCCTCTGCGACCTTCAGCCCCTGGTCCAGCCCCAGTACCAGCATCGCGGTGGCCCAGGCATCGGCCATCATGGCGCTGTCGGCAATCACCGTGACCGAGGTGGTGCGATGGGTGACAGGGCGCCCGGTGACCGGATCGAGAATATGCGAATAGCGCTGGCCCTCATGCTCGAAAAAATTGCGATAGTCGCCCGAGGTCGCCATGCCGTAATCACTGACCGGCACCACCAGTTGCACGCTTTGCGCGCCATGGTCGGGCCGCTCGATGCCGATGCGCCAGGCCTCGCCCTTGTCGTTCTTGCCGCGTGTCACCAGATCGCCGCCGATTTCGACCATGTAGTCGTCGATCTCGAACCCGCGCAACGTCTCTGCCACCGCGTCGACACCGTATCCCTTGGCGATGGCGCTGAGGTTGATGCCGGTCTCGGGCCGCGCCTTGGCCAGCGTGCCAGCGGCCGTATCCAGCGTCAGCAGCCGCGCCTGTCCGACGCCCTCAAGCGCAGCAGTAATCTCGGCATCCGAAGGGATCGGATCCTCGGGCTTGCGCGGACCAAAACCCCACAGCTCGATCAGCGGGCCCAGCGTGATGTCGAACTTGCCACCCGATTGCGCATGAACCTGATTGGCAGCCCCGATCACGGTGACAAATTCCGGCGAGACCGGCATCGGCGCCGTGTCGGTGCGGGCCGAAAAGGTCGAAACCTCGGATTTCGGGTCCCAGTTCGACATTTTGGCGTTCACGTCGGCCAATGTCGCCTCGACTGCGGCCCCCAGCGCTTCGGGGTCCAGGTCTTCGCCGATGGCCGTGATATGATAGGTCGTTCCCATCGTGTCGCCAGAGAGTTTCACCACCTCCGGCTCGGCATCGAAAAGACAGCCGGACAGCATGAGGGCAACGGGCAGTGCAAGCCAACGGAACATGGGCCAACCTCGGATATTTCGCTGCTGCGGCATAGGCCAGCGGCGCGGTGGAGTCAAACCGGCTCAGCCCTTGAGCGGCAGGAAGGCCAGCGTCAGAAGACCGATTGCCGCCGGTACCCCATAGGCCCAGAGATGCCAGCGTGGCGCGGGCGGCTCGGCCTTCCAGCTTTTGCGGTAGCCATGGCCGCAAACCACGACCACAAAGAAGATCAGCGCGGCGCTGGCCGGGGTCAGGTACAGGGTGTCGAACATGGGCGGGCTGCGGTTTTGTCCTGTCTGCGGCCGATTGGCCCTTTGCGGATCGGGATGCCGGGGTAAGATGGGGCAACGCGCAACAAGAAAGCAGGAGTCCCAGCCCATGGCCCCATCCTCATATCAGGCCCCGACCCGTGGCGACAAGGCCGACAAGACGACCTATAGCCAGTCGACCAGTTCGAACCTGGCGCAGTCACAATCGACCGTTGCCGATCTGCTCGGCGGCAAGGGCGACGCGGTGTTCTCGGTCCGGCCCGGCGACACGATTGGCCAGGTCGTCAACGTGTTGAAGGAAAAGCGGATCGGGGCGGTGCTGGTGACCGACCAGAACGGCGCCTTGGTGGGTATCCTGTCCGAACGCGACATCGTACGCCGCATGGCGGACACGCCGGGCCAGACGCTGCCGCAACAGGTCGAGGGCCTGATGACCAGCGAAGTCCAGACCTGTGCGCCGGACGAAACGCTGAACGCGGTGCTGAAACGGATGACCGAAGGCCGGTTCCGTCACCTGCCGGTGCTGCGCGACGGCAAGCTTTGCGGCATGGTCACCATCGGCGATGTGGTGAATTTCCGCCTGCGCGAACTTGAATACGAGGCGCTGAAAATGAAGCAGATGATCGTCGGTTAGGGTCGGACCCCGAAACCAGATCTGAAGTCGAAGGCGGCTTTTGCGACGCGCGTCATCCTTGCCGGTCACGGCGAAAACCGGGATACGAGCAAAGCCGCCGATCTTCTGGAAATTGCGGGCGCAAGTTCTCGATTTGGTTCGCGCAGCAGGGTATTTGACCTCCGATGAGTGTCTTCGAGCGGTATCTCTCTCTTTGGATCGCGCTGGCGATGGCCGCCGGGATCCTGATGGGCAGCGCGGTTCCCGGTCTGGTAGAGGCGGTTGCCGCCGCCGAAATTGCCAACGTCAACCTGGTGGTTGCGGTTCTGATCTGGGCAATGGTCTACCCGATGATGGTGGGGGTCGATCCCGGCAGCCTCAAAGGCGCGGCGAAACAGCCAAAGGGTTTGGCAATCACGTTGGCGGTGAACTGGCTGATCAAGCCGTTCACGATGGCCGCGCTTGGCGTTGTGTTCTTTGACTATGTCTTTGCCGATCTCATCGCACCCGAAGATGCACAACAATACATTGCGGGGCTCATCCTGCTTGGGGCTGCGCCCTGTACGGCAATGGTGTTCGTATGGTCTCAGCTTACGCGTGGTGACGAGAGCTATACGCTGTTGCAGGTTTCGGTAAACGATGTGGTCATGGTCTTCGCCTTTGCGCCCATCGTCGCCTTTCTGTTGGGCGTCACGGATATCGCCGTGCCATGGGAGACGCTGTTTCTCTCGGTCGTGCTGTTTGTCGCGCTGCCGCTCGCGGCAGGTATCTGGACGCGGCGGCGGCTTGGCAGTGCAGAGCGCATCGACCGGTTTCGAGACAGGGTCAAGCCATGGTCGATCCTGGGCCTGATTGCGACGGTTGTCATCCTGTTCGGCCTTCAGGGGCAGGTGATCCTTGACCGGCCTCAGGTTATCGCGCTGATCGCGGTGCCGATCCTGATCCAGTCCTATGGTATTTTCGCGCTGGCATATGCATCGGCGTGGGCGCTGCGGGTTCCGCACCGGATCGCAGCCCCCTGTGCATTGATCGGCACCTCGAATTTCTTCGAGCTTGCGGTCGCGGTGGCGATCAGCCTTTTCGGCCTGAATTCCGGCGCCGCGCTGGCCACGGTGGTCGGAGTTCTGGTTGAGGTGCCGGTAATGCTGTCGCTGGTGGCCTTTGCCAACCGGACACGCACCTCGTTCAGCTGATATCGGCCTGAACCGGGTCAGCCCGGTTGCGGTGTGCCCCATCTTTGGAAACCGTTCGCGGAGCCGGACGCATCCCCGCCGTATGAGCATGTTGTGCCGAGCCTGATGCTCTTGCCCGGCGGAGCCTGGAAAACCGCTGTTTCGAAAGAGCTGATCCCGAGGCGATGTGCCCGGAACGAACCATGGGCAGCCCCGGCATGAAAAAACCGGCGCATCGCTGCGCCGGTTCCCAATTTATCCGCCGAAATCGTCGAGCATGATGTCTTCGCGATCCACGCCCAGATCCAGCAGCATGTTGATCACCGACTGGTTCATGATCGGCGGACCGCACATGTAGAACTCGCAATCCTCGGGCGCGGGGTGGTTCTTGAGATACTCTTCGAACAGCACGTTGTGGATGAAGCCGGTATAGCCTTTCCAGTCATCCTCGGGCTGCGCGTCCGACAGGGCCACATGCCATTCGAAATTCGGGTTCTCGGCGGCCAGCATGTCGAAATCTTCGACAAAGAACATCTCTTTCTTGGACCGTGCGCCATACCAGAACGAGATCTTGCGCTTGCTCTTCAGCCGCTTGAGCTGATCGAAGATATGGCTGCGCATCGGTGCCATGCCGGCGCCACCGCCGATGAACACCATTTCCTTGTCGGTATCACGGGCAAAGAACTCGCCGAAGGGGCCCGAGATGGTGACCTCATCGCCCGGCTTGAGATTGAAGATGTAGGACGACATTTTGCCCGCCGGAATGTCGCTGCTGCCCGGCGGGGGCGACGCCACCCGGACGTTGAGCATGATGATGCCCTTCTCCTCGGGGTAGTTGGCCATCGAATAGGCGCGCTCGACAGGCTCATCCACGACGGATTTGTACTGCCACAGATTGAAACGGTCCCAGTCTTCGCGATACTCGTCCTGAACATCGAAATCGGTATAGGACAGCTGGTGCGCGGGCGCCTCGATCTGGATATAGCCGCCGGCGCGGAAATTGACGTTCTCGCCCTCGGGCAGTTCCAGCACCAGCGCCTTGATAAAGGTGGCGACGTTGTCATTCGAGCGCACCTTGCAACGCCATTTCTTGACGCCGAACACCTCTTCCGGCACCTCGATATCCATGTCCTGCTTGACCGCGACCTGACAGGACAGGCGGTCACCACAGGCGGCCTCGCGCTTGGTGATATGGCTTTCCTCGGTAGGCAGGATCGAGCCGCCCCCCGAATGCACCTTGACCCGGCATTGCGCGCAGGTGCCGCCGCCGCCGCAGGCCGACGGCACGAACAGCTTTTCAGCCGCCAGCGTCTGCAACAGCTTGCCACCGGCGGGCACCGAGATGGTCTTTTCCCCGTTGATGGTGATGTTGACATTGCCGGTCGAGACCAGCCGCGAGCGGGCCATCAGGATCACGCCAACCAGCGCAATCACGATCAGGGTAAAGAGGACGACGCCCAGCGAAAAGGTTTCCATCTGTCCGCCCCCTTACAGTTTGACGCCCGAGAAGGACATGAAGGCCATCGCCATCAGCCCCGCAGTGATAAAGGTGATGCCCAGACCCTGAAGCCCGTCAGGCACGTCGGAATATTTCAGCTTCTCCCGCACCCCTGCCATGGCGGTGATGGCCAGCGCCCAGCCAAAGCCCGAGGACAGGCCATAGGTCGTCGCCTCGGCAAAGTTGTAATCACGCTCCACCATGAACAGCGAACCGCCCAGAATGGCGCAGTTCACCGTGATCAGCGGCAGAAAGATGCCTAGCGCGTTGTAGAGCGGCGGGAAATACTTATCGAGGATCATCTCGAGGATCTGCACCATCGCCGCGATCACCCCGATATACGAGATCAGACCGAGAAAGGTCAGATCCACATCCGGAAAGCCCGCCCAGGCCAGCGCGCCGGGTTTCAAGAGCGTATTCAGCAGAAGGTTGTTGGCCGGCACGGTGATCGCCTGCACCACCATGACCGAGATACCAAGGCCGAGTGCGGTCGAGATCTTCTTGGACACCGCGATAAAGGTACACATGCCGAGAAAGAAGCTGAGTGCCAGGTTCTCGACGAATACGGCCTTGACCGCTAGGGAAATCAGCCCTTCCATCAATGTGCCTCCACCGACTGGATCTTGAATTCACGTTCCTCGACCTGCTTGGGCTTCCAGGTGCGGAAGGCCCAGATCAACAGGCCGATCACGAAGAACGCCGAGGGCGGCAGCAGCAGCAGCCCGTTGGGCACATACCAGCCGCCATTGTTGACCGTTTGCAGGATGGTGACGCCAAAGAGGCTGCCCGATCCGAACAGTTCGCGGATCACGCCCACCAGCAACAGGATCAGCCCATATCCAAGCCCGTTGCCCACCCCGTCGATGAACGAGGCAACCGGCGGGTTCTTCATCGCAAATGCCTCGGCCCGGCCCATCACGATGCAGTTGGTGATGATCAGGCCGACGAAGACCGACAGGGTTTTCGAGATTTCAAAGGCATAGGCCTTGAGGATCTGGTCGACCAGGATCACGAGGCTGGCGATGATCACCATCTGCACGATGATCCGGATCGAGCTGGGGATCTGGTTGCGCAAGATCGAAATGAAGAAGGACGAGAACGCCGTCACAAAGGTCACCGCCAGCGCCATGACAAAGGCAACCTGCAGCGACGAGGTGACCGCCAGCGCCGAGCAGATGCCCAGCACCTGAAGCGTGATCGGGTTGTTGTCGACCAGCGGATCGACCAGCAGTTCTCTCTTGGTCTGGCTCATCAGATCTCTCCCGCTTTCAGGGCCTCGAGGAAGGGCGCATAGCCTTGCTCGCCCATCCAGAACCGCACCAGGTTGTCCACCCCGACCGAGGTCAGCGTGGCGCCGGCCAGCGCATCGACATAGAAATCGGCACCGGCGGCGGGCTGCGATTTGGCGACGGTGATTTGCAATTCACCCGCATCGTCGCGCAGCTTCTTGCCGTTCCACATCGCCTTCCAGCGCGGGTTGTCCACCTCGGCGCCCAGGCCCGGCGTTTCGCCATGCTGATAGAATTGTAGGCCAAAGATGTCGTTGCCGTTCTCTTCGACCGCGATAAAGCCATAGAGCGTTGACCACAGGCCATAGCCGTGGATCGGCAGGATCACCTTGTCGATGCCACCGGCCTCGTCCCGCAGCAGATAGACGGTGCGGTAAAGCGCCTGACGGCCGATCCCGGCGGGGTCGTCATCCAGCGCGCGGCTCAGCTCGGCGTCGTTGGCGGCGGCCTTGTCATCGAACGTGGCCGCATCGAACTGGTCGGTAAACTGGCCGGTGGCCAGTTCCAGCACCTGCGGTTCGAACGCCTTGAAGGCCTCGGCCACGTTCTGACCCGGCTCGAACAGCCCCGCGACCTGCAGAATGTTCATCTGCTTGTCCTTGAGCTTGTTGACCTCTTGCACCGGGCGCAGGGCGACGGCGGCCGAGGACACGATCATCGAGGCGACCAGACAGACGGCCACGGCGACAAAGATGGTCTTGCCCACCGAATCCGGCGGCGCGGCGAGGAAACGGGCGATCACGCCCTTGCTCTCGGTCTCAGACATGGCGGCGCGCCCTCCGTTTGATATTGGCCTGCACGACGAAATAGTCGATCAGCGGCGCAAACACGTTGCCGAACAGGATGGCGAGCATCATCCCCTCGGGGAAGGCCGGGTTGATCACCCGGATCAGCACCACCATGACCCCGATCAGCGCGCCATAGATGTAGCGGCCGGTATTGGTGTGGCTCGCCGAAACAGGCTCGGTCACCATGAAGGCCAGGCCAAAGGCATAGCCGCCCAGCACCAGGTGCCAGTACCAGGGCATGGCGAACATCGGGTTGCTGTCCGACCCGATGACATTGAGCAGCAGCGAAAAGCCGATCATGCCCGCCATGCAACCGACGATCAGGCGCCAGTTGGCGATTTTCGTCATCAGCAGGAAGGCAAGCCCGATCAGGCAGGCGAGTGTCGAAGTTTCGCCAAAGCTGCCCTGAATGGTGCCATAGAACGCGTCCATCCAGGTGATGCCGTTGGCCGCCAGCTGCTGATAGCCATCCGCCGCCGACACCGCCAGCGCGGTGGCGCCGGAAAACCCGTCGACCGGAGTCCAGACGCTGTCGCCAGACATGTTGGCGGGATAGGCGAAATATAGGAACGCACGCCCGACCAGCGCGGGGTTGAGAAAGTTCTTGCCGGTGCCGCCAAACACTTCCTTGCCGATCACAACCCCGAACGAGATGCCAAGCGCGACCTGCCACAGCGGCGCGCTGGCCGGCATGATCAGGGTGTAGAGCATGGAGGTGACCAGAAAACCCTCGTTCACCTCATGGCCGCGCACGGTGGCAAAGACCACCTCCCAGATGCCGCCGACGATCAGCGTGGTCAGGTAGATCGGCAGGAAATACAGGAACCCATGCGCCACATTGGCCAGAGGGTTGGCCGCATCCAGCGAGATGCCGAGTGTCTGAAGAATGGCGATGCGCCAGCCGGTGGCCGCATCGGCCCCCAGCATGGCGATGGCCGAGTTGGCCTGATAGCCGGTGTTCCACATGCCCCACAGGATGCAGGGGATGGTGGCGATCACGACATAGGTCATGATCCGCTTCATATCGACATAAGACCGGGCATGCGGCGCCGCCGTCGTCACCGTCTTGGGCGTATAGATAAAGCTTTCGACCATCTCGTAGATGGGGAACAGCTTTTCGTATTTGCCGCCCTTGGTGAAATTCGGCTCGATCCGGTCAAAGAAGTTGCGCAACCCCATGGGCTCAGCCCTCCTTTTCGATCTTGGAGAGGCTGTCGCGCAGCGCCAGCCCGTATTCGTATTTCGCCGGACAGGCAAAGCCGACAAGGCCCAGGTCCTCTTCGTCCAGCTCGAGCGCGCCCAGTGCCTGCGCGGTGTCGGTGTCCATCACCAGAAGCGCGCGTAGCAGTTGAGTGGGCAGGTAATCCTGCGGCATCAGCTCTTCGAACGTGCCGGTCGGCACCATGGCGCGGCGGCCCCCGTTCAGGTTCGAGGTCAGAGCATAAAGCTTGCGCGAGAACGCCGAGCCCAGCACCGGCTGCACCGCGAATTTCGACGGCATCGGCAGGATCCATCCCATCGTGTGCTGTTTGCGGTCTTCCTCGATCAGGGTCACCTGCCGGGCGAACCGGCCCAGATAGCCAAACGGCCCCTCGGCCTGCCGTCCGCTCAGGATCGAGCCCGAGATCACCCGCACCGGTGCGTCGACACTGATCTCGGCGGTGGCCAGATCGCCGGTCGAAGCGCCCATGATGGTGCGGATCAGGCGCGGCTCGCGCGCGGCGGGCCCTGAAAGGGCAATCACCATCGACGGGTCGAGATGGCCGGTTTCCAGCAGCCGCCCGATCGCGATCACGTCCTGATACCCGATGGTCCAGACCGATTTTTCCGATGACAGCGGTGCCAGGAAATGGATATGGGTGCCCGCCAGCCCCGCCGGGTGGGGCCCGTCGAAGGTGGCCACTGATACGCCCGCCACATCGCCGCCGGGGATCGCATCGCCGGGCTTGTGACACAGCCAGGTCGGCCCGTCGGTCAGCAGCGCGACCGCCGCCAGACCGCTGGCAAAGGCGCTGCCCGCGTCGGCGACGATGGTGGCGGCATCTGCGGCCAGCGGCTCGCTTTCCATCGCGGTGACAAAGATCGCGTCGGGCGTGTCGCCCGGCACCGGCATCTTGGAATAGGGCCGGGTACGGAACGCGGTCCACAGACCTGCGGCACAGAGCTTCTCGGTCAGGCCCTCACGCGTCTTGCCATTGCCGGTGGTGGCGAAATCGAGGCCGGGATCGGCGGCATCGCTGACCTCGATCACCACGCTTTGCAACACCCGACGCGCGCCGCGATTGATCGCGGCGACGCGGCCCGTCACCGGCGCGACCATCATCGCCTCGGGCGCGTCCTTGTGACAAAGGAGCGGCGTGCCGCGACGGACCTCGTCGCCTTCCTGCACCAGCATACGGGGTTTCAGCCCCAGATAATCGGCGCCCAGAACGGCCACCGAGCCGATCGCCGGGCCGGGATGAATGGTCTGAACCGGTGCGCCTTTCACCGGCAGGTTCAATCCCTTTTTCAATCTGAAATTCTGCATATGATCGCTACGTCTTCTCGTGTCCGAATCCCGTCGCGGGCCCTACCTATTTCATGGGACGGCCCGGGCAAATACCCGGAAACCCTGAGAGCTTCGCATGATGCCGAGGCATCTGATGTCCATAATGTCCCGCTTGGCGCGCAGCTTTACGGGAGGGGGGCGGCGAAATCAAACACACTTGGCAGATTTGTGTCGGATTTTCCCGGTTGTTTGGTCGCTAACAGGCGTTTTTCCAATCCAAGTTTGCAGATTTGCCGAAACAGGCCGGGCGGAAATGCCGCAGCGCAGCAGTATCACGCCTGCCGCCCGGTTGACTCGCGCTACTATTTTCATTAACATGTGAATAATAAACTACCGCAGGAGACACCCCCGATGCCCGACCTGACCACACGGCTGGCCGACCTTGACCGACATCTGGAGCGATTCCGCCGCGACGGGGTGATGAACCGGATCGGCGGTCAGGACATGCCGGGCGGCGCGGGTCGGTTCGACAGCACGTCTCCGGTCGACAAGTCGGTGATCTGTTCGGTGGCGCGGGCCGATGCCGCCGATGTGGAAAAGGCGGCGCAGGCCGCGCATGCGGCCTTTCCCGCCTGGCGCGACATGCCCGCGACCGAGCGGCGTGCCATCCTGATCCGCATCGCCGAAAGAATCGAGGCGCGGGCCGAGGAGATCGCGCTCTGCGAATGTTGGGACACCGGGCAGGCCTGGCGCTTCATGTCCAAGGCGGCGCTGCGCGGGGCCGAGAATTTCCGATATTTCGCCGATCAGGTGGTGCAGGCGCGCGATGGCCAGCATCTGAAATCGCCCACTTTGATGAATATCACCACGCGGGTGCCGATCGGGCCGGTGGGGGTGATCACGCCGTGGAACACGCCGTTCATGCTGTCCACGTGGAAGATCGCGCCAGCGCTGGCCGCTGGCTGCACGGTGGTGCACAAGCCCGCCGAACTCAGCCCGCTGAGCGCGCGGCTGCTGATCGAGATCGCCGAAGAGGCGGGCCTGCCCCCCGGTGTGCTGAACCTGGTCAACGGGTTTGGCGAGGATGCGGGCAAGGCGCTGACCGAGCATCCGCTGATCAAGGCCGTGGCCTTTGTCGGCGAAAGCCGCACCGGCAGTCTGATCGTGAAACAGGGCGCCGACACGCTGAAACGTGTGCATCTGGAACTGGGCGGCAAGAACCCGGTGATCGTGTTCGACGATGCCGATATCGAGCGGGCGCTGGATGCGGTGATCTTCATGATCTACTCGATCAACGGCGAGCGCTGCACCTCGTCCTCGCGTTTGCTTGTGCAGGACACGCTCCGCGAAGAGTTCGAGGCACGCCTGGTCGAACGGGTGAACAACATCAAGGTGGGCCATCCGCTGGATCCGGCGACCGAGATCGGGCCGCTGATCGGCGAGGAGCATTTTGCCAAGGTTACCAGCTATTTCGACATTGCCCGTCAGGACGGTGCCACCGTCGCGGCGGGCGGCGAGGTGGTGGGCGATCAGGGCTATTTCGTGCGCCCCACCCTGTTCACCGGCGCCAATAACCAGATGCGAATCGCGCGTGAAGAGATCTTTGGCCCGGTGCTGACCTCGATCCCGTTCTCGACGGAAGAAGAGGCGCTGCAAATCGCCAATGACACGCCCTATGGGCTGACCGGCTATCTCTGGACCAACGACCTGACCCGCGCGCTGCGCTTTACCGACAAGCTGGAGGCCGGGATGATCTGGGTGAACTCAGAAAACGTGCGCCACCTGCCCACCCCCTTTGGCGGGGTCAAGGCCAGCGGCATCGGCCGCGACGGCGGCGACTGGTCGTTTGAATTCTACATGGAGCAGAAGCACGTCGGCTTTGCCACCGGCCAGCACAAGATCCAGCGCCTCGGCGCCTGAACCACCCACCGGGAAACGCGCGACCATCCCGTGACGGAGGAGAGAAATGGGAGAAATCGTCCTTGCCGCCAAATGCACCCATGTGCCGACCATGCTGATGTCGGAGCAGGAGGGGCCCGTGAAAGGCAAGCGACAGGCGGCCATCGACGGGCATCTGGAGATCGCCCGCCGCGCCCGCGCGCTTGGCGCCGATACCGTGGTGATCTGCGACACCCATTGGGTGATCAATGCTGGGTTCCACATCAACGCGAACAACCGGTTTCAGGGGCTGTTCACCTCGAACGAGTTTCCGCAGTTCATCCAGAACATGCCCTATGACTATGAGGGCAATCCGGGTCTTGGCGA
Source organism: Ruegeria sp. YKSF070 (assembly GCF_059612725.1). Lineage (NCBI taxonomy): Bacteria > Pseudomonadati > Pseudomonadota > Alphaproteobacteria > Rhodobacterales > Roseobacteraceae > Ruegeria > Ruegeria sp. YKSF070. The sequence goes on from NZ_JBXWRD010000024.1 coordinate 69,631, forward strand.
TGCCATCGCCAAGGAGGCCAGCGCGCGCGGTGCCCATACGCTGGCGCATCATCTGGACAGTCTGGAACTGGAATACGGCACGCTGGTGCCGATACGGTTCATGAGCCGGGAACACCGGATGAAGGTGGTCTCGGTCGCCGCCTGGTGCACGGTGCACGACCATGACGAAAGCCGCATCGTGGGCGAGGCGATCCGCGCTGCGGTCGAGGCAAGCGACAGCAAGGTTTTGCTGGTCGCCTCTGGCTCCTTGTCGCACAAGATCTGGCCCAACAAGGATTACGCCGCCAACAACGGCACCTTCACCATCAGCTCCGAGTTCAACCGGCAGATGGACCTGCATGTGCTGGAGATGTGGAAGCGCGGCGATCATGCGACGTTTCTGAAGATGCTGGGCGATTATGCCCGCTTTTGCTGCGGCGAGGGGTCGATGCACGATACCGCGATGCTCTACGGTGCGCTTGGCTGGGACAGTTATGACAAGCCGTGTGAGGTGGTGACCGAGTATTTTCCATCCTCGGGCACCGGTCAGAC
>NZ_JBXWRD010000025.1:0-69762 GCF_059612725.1 Ruegeria sp. YKSF070
GGTTCGCGCCCCACCAGTCGGTCCCGCGGCAAAGCTGGCCATCGGCAACCCAGAGCGCCAGGTCGTCCCGGTCCAGAAACGCCCGCAAACGCCGCCGGATCACCTCCGGGTCTCCCAGCACGCCCGCCACCAGGGTCCTGCGCCAGGGATCGCCATCGGCCCGGTGCGGCGATTTCTTGCCATGCAGCTTGCACACCGCCCGATAGCGGGCGAGCAGGCCGGAATTGACCAGATGCACGAAGGGCAGGATGTCGCGCCCGCGATTGGGAAACACCCATATCCGCGCCCGGGGAAACGCCGCGCGGATCCGCGCCCGCAGGGTTTCATCCGCCCCGGCCGGGCCACAAAGCGTGACGTAGAGATCGAAGTCAAAGTGCTGCCCGGCCAGCGCCCGGGCGAAATCACCCCACATCTCAGGGTAATAGAGATGCAGAACCACCGCGTGATCCGCCCCCGGTTGCGGCGCATCCCCGGGGCCGATCCGGGGCAGGGTCACCCCGTCGCTCTCTCCGCCGCCCGGCGGCAGCAGGGCGGTCCGGTTCTCGGCCTGCCCGGTCCCGAGGTAATGCAGCAGGGCCCGGGTGCGGGCCGGGTCGAGATCGGGATTGTGGAACAGATAGGCCCGCGGCGAGAACTCCGCCGCCGGGCTCAGCCCCAGCGCCTCGCCGAACAGCGCGTAATGGCGCTCGGGCGCCAGCCGGAACAGCCAGCGCAGGCGCGGGTTCGAGGCCAGATAGAAGGCCCGGTCGAAATACGCGCTTCGCCGCAGCAGCCGGACATAGGCGCGGGTCTCGGCATCCGGCCAGAGAAACCGGCCCAGGATGCGCAGACGGCGGGGCAGGGGGTGATCCATCGTCAGGCCTTCCTCTCCGGCCTAGCGCATCAGCAGGATGTCCTTGTGGTGCCGGGTCAGGAACAGCAATCCGAAGATGCCCAGCACCAGGGAGATGACAAAGACATAGAGCGGGCTGACATAGACCGCGTCATAGGTCGCGAAGAACCCCTTGCGCATCTGGCTGGTGATATGGGGCAGCGGGTTCAGCATGAACAGGTCGCGAAACCGGGCCGGCACGTTCTCGGGGATGAAGATGACCCCGGCCAGGATGAACATCGGGCGGTTGCCGACCGCCCAGATCCGGGCCCAGACCGGAAAGCGGGTGGACAGGTAACAGTTCATCACGCCCACCGACAGGGTAAGCGAAACCAGCATTCCGATCGCCAGCATGATGGCCGGCCAGTTCAGAATCGGGTTCAGGTCGAAGATCCAGATGATGCCCGTCATCACGATCACCATGACCAGGAACTGGGTCAGCGCATTGAGCAGGAACCGGGCCAGCAGCGCATCCATGAAGGTGACCGCCGGATAGGACAGGAACGGCCGGGAATAGCTGATCGAGGCGGCGATCTGACCGCTGATCGACATGTAGAACAGGAACGGCAGCAGGCCGGTCGCGTAGAAATAGGGAAAGTTCGTACCCAGGCTGGGACTGCGCAGGATCAGGTTGAACACGATGCTGAGCAGGGCGACGCCCGCGACCGGTTCCAGAATCGCCCAGATATACCCCCCCGGCGAGGTCCCGTAAGAGGTGCTCATTTCCCGCAGAACCAGCGCGGAGATGCTCCGGAACGTGCGAAAACGGCGGGGTCCTGGCTGTTGCGCCGCGGGAAATGCCATGGTTGGGATGCTTTCAATAACTCTGGATCAGGATGGCCTTTGTCGGTAAAGCAAGATAAGGATTTTGTTAGATAATTGAAAGAACGGAATAGACGTGGCCGACACACCGTCATCTGCGAACCCGAACCCGACTTCCCCCTCTGACGAGACCGCATCGGACGATGCGGAAACGCGGGGCGAGGCCGATACCGGCTCTCAGGACAATCTCCTCAGCGATCCGGGTTGCGAGGACCGTACCCTCTGGCTAGGCAGCCTGGGCGCCACTGTCACCCGGCGCAATCACGACCAGTCGGAACCCACCTCGTCCAGCGCGCTGCGCATCACCTTTGGCGAGGAGGGCAGCGGCGGGGTCTATAGCGAGGCGATCCCGGCTCCGGGGCTGCGGCATCGCCGGTTCCGGGTCCGCTTCATGGCCCGGGCCAGCCGGACCGGCATCCGCGTCCGCTATCAGATCGCCAGCCGCAACGACGTGGGACGGTTGCAGTCGCACGAATCCGGGCTGAGCCGGCTGACCACAACCTTCACCCAGGTCGAGGATTACGTCACCCTGGGCGATGCCACGGTCGAGAAGATCTATCTGCGGGTCTTCGTGCGCAACGAAGAGCACCAGCAATGGTTCGAAATGACCGATGTCGAGCTGACCGATGTCACCGACAGCGTCGTCGACCAGGCCCCCGAAGCCGCCCCCGCGGCCCGGCCGCGGGATACCGGTACATCGCCCACCGTGATCGAGGTGGCCCCCGCCGCCCAGCCCGCCAGCATGAAGGCGCGGCACTGGATGCTGGTGTTCAGCTTCCTGCTGGCGGTGGTCGCGCCGACGCTGGTGGCGGGCTATTACCTTTATACCCATGCCGCCGACCAATATGCCTCGACCGTGGCCTTCACGGTGCGGCAGGAGGAAAGCGGCTCCGCGCTCGAGGTGCTGGGCGGGCTGCGCAACCTGTCGGGGGCCAGCTCCACCGATACCGATGTGCTCTATCAGTTCATCCAGAGCCAGGAACTGGTGCAGGCGGTGGACAGGGAGCTGGATCTGCGCAGCCTCTATCGCAAACCGGAATATGACCCGATCTTCACCCTGACCGAAGACGCCTCGATCGAGGAGCTGGTGGAGTACTGGACCCGGATGGTCCGCATTCTCTACGATCCGGGGACCGGCCTGATGGAGGTCGAGACCCGCGCCTTCGAGGCCGCCGATGCCAAGGCGATCTCGGAATCGATCTTTCGCTATTCCGGCGACATGATCAACGAGCTGTCCGCGATCGCCCGCGCCGACCTGACCCGCTATGCCAAGGAAGAGCTGGACCTGGCCATCGAGCGGCTGAAAGAGGCGCGCCGGGCGCTGACCGTGTTTCGCAACGAGACCCAGATCGTCGATCCCGGCGCCGATATCCAGGGGCAGATGGGCCTGCTGAATTCGTTGCAGGCACAGCTGGCCGAAACCCTGATCGAACAGGATCTGCTGCGCGAAACCGCCCGGGCCAACGACCCGCGGCTGGAACAGGCGAAGCTGAAGATCGAGGTGATCGAGAAACGCATCGGCGAGGAACGCCGCAAGCTGGGCGTGAGCGGCCAGCATGGCGACACCGGCGTCTTTGCCGATCTGGTGGGCACGTTCGAAAGCCTTCAGGTGGACCGGCAATTCGCCGAGGAAGCCTATGTCTCGGCCCTGTCGGCCTATGACTCCGCCGTCGCCGAAGCCCGCCGGCAGAGCCGCTATCTGGCCGCCTATGTCCGCCCGACCCTGGCGCAGACCCCGCAATATCCGCGGCGCGAAATCCTGCTCCTGCTGACCGCCCTGGTCATGTTCGGCATCTGGGCCATCCTCAGCCTCGTCTTCTACAGCCTGCGGGACCGCCGGTAACCGTCATGACCCTGCGACTGGAGCATGTCTCGAAAACCTTCGTCCTCAAGGGCGCGCGCAAGGTGATCGCGGACGACATCACCCTCGAGGTGCCCAAGGGGCGCTCCATCGCCCTGCTGGGCCGCAACGGCGCCGGCAAGTCGAGCCTGCTGAACATGATCGCCGGGGCGATCCAGCCGGATTCGGGCCGTATCGTCACCCTGGGCACCGTGTCCTGGCCGGTGGGGTTTTCCGGCAGCTTTCACCGCGACCTGACCGGGGCGCAGAATGCCAAGTTCCTGGCCCGGGTCTATGGGGTGGATACCGGCGAACTGCTGGCCTTTGTCGAGGATTTCGCCGGGTTGGGCGCGCATTTTCACCAGCCGGTCCATACCTATTCATCCGGCATGCGCTCGCGCCTGGGCTTTGCCTGTTCGATGGGCATCCATTTCGACATCTATCTGGTCGACGAGGTCACCGCCGTGGGCGATGCCGCCTTCAAGCGCAAGAGCGAAGCCCTGTTCATGAACCGGCTCAACAGCAGCGGCGCCCTGTTCGTGTCCCATTCCATGGCCTCGGTGCGGCGGGTCTGCGACGCGGGGGCGGTGCTGGAAAACGGCCGGCTGACCTATTACGACGATCTCGACGAGGCGATCAGCGTGCATGACCGGAACATGCGCATCGGCTGACCCCATCCGCGAGCGGGGGAGGGGGCATGGCGCAAAGCGGCGCCGGGTCCGGGCGGATCACACCAGGTCGAAATCGCTATTGGTCAGCGCAAGCCCGGTGCTGAGGGTGGCGAATTGCTGCGCCGCCCCGGCACCATTGCCATCGGCGTCGTAGAACAGCCCGCCATCATCGGTGTCATAGATGATCCGGTGATCGGCGGTCTGCGCCGTGCCCGAGGTATCGGCGAAAAAGGCGTTGGCCGCCAGCGCACCCGCCGACAGGGTGTCGAAGATCGCCACCGACAGTTCGATCTGGTCGTCCACGACGCTGTAATCGCGGATGGTGTCGATATTGCCGGCCCCCAGCGCGGTCGAGAACACGAAGGTGTCGTTGCCGCCTTCGCCCGACATCTCGTCGGTGCCCTCCTTGCCGTCGATCCGGTTGTTGCCGCCATTGCCCTGGATCCACTGGCCCAGTTCGTTGCCGGTGAGGGCCAGGTTCGAGGTGCCAAGGCGCGAGGTGGTGTTGATGCTCTCGACCTCGGACCCCGCCGCCAGGGTAAAGTCCTTGCTGGTCGAGACACGGTCGAACGTGCCTTCGCCCGCGGCCTCGACAACCGTGGTGCCGGTATTGCGCACGATATAGACATCGTTGCCCCGACCGCCGATCAGGGTGTCACCGTTTGCAACGGAGCCGCCGCCATCGCCGAGATAGTTCTTGCCGTCATTGCCGATGACCGTCTGTTGCGAGGTGTTGCCCTCGATGTTGCGGCTATAGGTTGCAAAGCGCGAGGTGGTGGTCAGCAGCTCGATGAACACCCCGTCGGCCAGCACGTAATCGACCCCGGCCGCAAGCCGGTCATTGGCCCCCTGGGTCGAGGATTCAAAGACCTGCGTGCCGGCATTGTAGACCCGGTAGATATCGTTGCCGCCCCGGCCATGCAGGATATCCGCGCCCGCGCCGCCGCCATCGCCCAGCGTGTTGGCGCCGTCATTGCCGACGATGGTCTGCGACAGTTCATTGCCGAAAAGGGAGATGGCGGTACTGCCGCCGGAATTGGTGGTCGAGAGAATTTCGATATCCGTCCCGGCCGTGAGCTCGAAGCTGGACAGGCGGCGCACGGCGACATGATCCCCCGTCCCCTGGCCGGATGTTTCCGTTATCACGTCGCCGACATTGTCGACGTAGTAATAGTCGTTGCCGGTTCCGCCTTCCATGACATCGCCGCCCAGCCCCCCGGTAAGCGTGTCATTGCCCGAACCTCCGTCCAGGGTGTCGTTGCCATTGCCGCCGTCGAGCGTGTCGTCGCCGACACCGCCCCGCAACGTGTCATTGCCGTCGTTTCCGGCGATCTCGTCATTCCCGCCGGTGCCGTCGGCAATGAACTCAACGGCCCCCGCTGTGACAAGAACCGGGGTTCCGGGGGACACCAGATTGACGAACTGGCTGTTTGCCGCGTCGACCGACCAATGCGCCTTGAGATTGGGCACCGCGGCGGCGCTGACCTCGGTAAACGCGTCCGCCTTGATCTCGTCGGCAGTGCGGGCGACATCGAAAACCCGGATATCGCCCAATCTGCCGGTCAGGGATTGCGCGCCGTCGAACCCGCCGCCCAAGGTATCCTGATCCTGCCCGAACACCAGCGTTCCGCCCGTGGTCACAGCCCCTGTGGGAAAGGTCGTGCTGGCCAGGACGACACCATCGACATAAAGGGTCACCGTACTGCTCGCATCGGCGTCGACCACAAGGGCCATCCGGTGCAGGTCGCCGTCGAACAGGCCCCTGCCATCGACGCCGGTGTCGACAAACTGGTCGTTGTAGTAGAGCTCGATCTCGCCATCGGTGCCAAGCCCGACAAGGAGTTCATTGAACGACCCCGGGACGGCATAGGACAGAAAACTCTGGAAGCGCCCGCTGAAAGGATGCGCATCGGATCGGAACAGCCAATCGACCGTCAGATCGCCCGCCGGCATGGCAAAACCCGCCACCGAAACGCTTTGGTCGGTCGGGAGGCCGTAGTTGAGCCGGACCATGTCGAAATTGCCGTCACCCAGCAGCAGATCCGCATCCTCCCCGCCCAGCAGGGTGTCGTTGCCCCCGGCGCCCAGGACGGTATCGTCGCCCGCGCCGCTTTCGATCCGGTTGGCGGCCTGGTTGCCCACGATCCGGTCATTGCCGGTTCCGCCCTTGGCATGTTCGATCAGTGACCGGGTGTCGTTTTCGAACAGCCGGGCATTGGCGACGTTGAAATCCGCGGGCACCCGGGCACCGGTCTTGCCATTCAGATCGGCAAGCTGCGCATCGTCGAAAATCGAGAATTCACCGGGCGCCAGGTCGATCTTCAGGTTTGTGGTGTAATTGCTCAGATCATAGGTGTCTTCGCCATCGCCGTCCCAGATGGTTCGAAAGATCCGGTTGCCGGCGGGCGCACCCTGCCCGGTGCCGTTGATGGACATCTCTCCGGTTGTCGTGTCGAAGGTATAGGTGGAATTGCCGCTCCAGACCTCGCCCGTGGTGGCGTAATTGGCCCCGTACAAAAACTGAAGGGCCGCGATATCGAGGATGGGAAAGGTTTGCGCCCAATCGATGGGCCCGCCGTCGAATGTCCCCTGAGTGTCCTCGAAGAAGTCGGTATAGGTTACGGTCGTGTAGTTCTGGGAATCGAGGCCAAACGCCTTGAAGGCGGGAAATTCATGACCGTGCTCCAGCCCGAAAGCATGTCCAAGCTCGTGCAGGATATAAAGATAGGCCTCGTTGCCGCTGATCGGGTTGTCCACCTCGGGAGAGGCGTAAACTGTATCTCCGTTATACTCGCTGGTCCCGGGTAGGCCTGCGAAGGCACCGAAATTTCCCACTTCGGAATGCAGTGCAAACACGGCTTTGTCCCCGGTTCCGTCACCGGGCAACTCGCTGAATGTCAGGGTGGTGAAACTTGCCACCTCGGCAAAGATCATGCGGGCGGCGGCTTTCTGAACGTCGTTGAACGCCTGGAAAGGGCCTGCGGTTCCAACGGTATAGCCATAATAGGAGGCTGCATCGGGAAAGGCGAAGGTGAGGTGGGAATCGGCCCATTTGAATGACGCCAGCCAGGAGTCGAACTCGTCGGTTGAGGTTCCCGAAGCGACGACATTGGCGCACATGTGCGGTTCCTTTCAAATTTCTCTTCGAAACGGCCCATGCGGATGCGCGCAGGACAGCCCGGATCAATGAACTCGGCCAAGACCCCTGGAAGAGAGGTCATCCAAGCGTGATGGCGGCGGCCAAGGCCCGCGCAAGAAATCACCTGACTACAAAATCCCCCTCCGGAAAATACTGGGAGAGGGGAGCTCAAGATTGGTGCGCCGCTATAACGTCCTGCGACTATAGCAAAATTTGTTAACTATTTCGGAACTATTTTGTGGCAGCGGCGCCATATGTGTCTGGCGCCGCTGGTTGTTTTGGGTGGCTCAGACGATGTCGAAATCCGCGTTCGTGAGCGACAGGCCCGTGGTGAGGATGGCGAATTGCTGCGCCGCCCCGGCCCCATTGCCATCCGCGTCGAAGAACAGCGCGCCGCTGTCGGTATCATAGATGATCCGGTGGTCGGCGGCCTGCGCCGTGCCCGAGGTATTGGCGACAAAGGCGTTGGCGCCCAGCGTGCCAGCGGACAGGCCCGTGAAGATCGCCGACGCCAGTTCGATCTGGTCGTCCACGACGCTGTAATCGCGGATGGTGTCGATATTGCCGGCCCCCAGCGCGGTCGAGAACACGAAGGTGTCACTGCCGCCTTCGCCCGACATCTCGTCGGTGCCTTCCTTGCCGTCCAGCCGGTTGGCGCCGCCATTGCCCTGCAACCATTGTGCCAGCTCGTTGCCGGTCAGGTCGATCGCATTGGTTCCGAACCGCGAGGTGGTGTTGATGCTCTCGACCTCGGACCCCGCCGACAGGGTAAAGTCCTTGCTGGTCGAGACCCGGTCGAACGTGCCTTCGCCCACGGCCTCGACAACCGTGGTGCCGGCGCTGCGCACCACATAGACATCGTTGCCATCGCCGCCGATCAGGGTGTCGCCATTGGCCACCGACCCGCCGCCATCGCCCAGCACGTTCTTGCCGTCATTGCCGACAATCGTCTGTTTCGACGTGTTGCCCTCGATGTCCCGGCTATAGGTCGCATTGCGCGAGGTGGTGGTCAGCAGTTCGATGAACACCCCGTCGGCCAGCACGTAATCGACCCCGGCGCCAAGCCGGTCATTGGCCCCCTGTGACGAGGATTCAAAGACCTGCGTGCCGGCATTGTAGACCCGGTAGGTATCGTCGCCGCCCCGGCCGTGCAGGATATCCGCGCCCGCCCCGCCGCCATCGCCCAGCGTGTTGACGCCGTCATTGCCGACGATGGTCTGGGCCACCTCGTTGCCAATCAGGTCCATGGCCGTGGTACCCGCCGAATTGGCGGTGGTCATCAGTTCGATATCGACCCCGGCCGCCAGCGTATAGCTGCCGTTCATATGCACCGACACCCGGTCCATCGTGCCGTTGCCCGCGGTCTCGACGATCTCGTCCAGCGGGTTGTCGACATAGTAGAAGTCATTGCCGCCCAGGCCGATCATCCGGTCATTGCCGTCCCAGCCTTCCAGGATGTCGTCGCCGCTGGTGCCGGTCAGCGTGTCGTTCTGGTTGCTGCCGTCCAGCTGTTCGATATCGGTATAGCTATCGCCCACCGCATCGCCGGTATTGTTGGCCGGATTGTTCATGTCCGCGACCACACCGCTGGCCGAGGTGATATAGGTCACCGTATCGTGGCCCAGCGGGCCGCCGTTGAAATTGCCGGTCTCGGCGGTGCCGTCAAACACCTCGTCGCCATCCTCGCCGTTGATCGTGACGGTCACCGTCGCGGTATCGCCGCCGGTGATGGTATAGCTAAAGGTATCGGTGTCGGTGGCACCCAGGGCCATGCCGTCAAAGGCGCCGTTGGTGTTGTAAGAGAAGGTGCCGTTGGCGTTCAGCGTCAGCAGCGCGCCCGAGGCCAGCGTGATCTGGGTGCCGACACTGGCGGCATTGCCATTCACCTCGGTGACGCTGAACGGATCGCTGTCCGCATCCGAATCCGCGGTTGTCGGGTTGGCCGCAAACACATCGCCGTTGAGCGTTGCCGTCTCGTTGACCGAGACCGCGTCATCCACCGCAACCGCCGGATCGTCGACCGCGGTGATGTCGATATTGACCGAGCCCAGGCTGACATCGCCCGACCCATCGCCATCATTGGCGGTGATGCTCAGAGTAGCGGCATCGTCGCCATTGGCATTCAGCGCGCCGGTATACTGGATGTTCGAGGCGGTATCGAGATAGGTGGTGATATCCGCCGCCGAACCCACCAGCGTGATGGTGGTGGCATTGACCAGCGTCTCGGTGACTCCGCTGCCCACGCCCGCCCCGTCCGCCGGGGTCGAGAAGGTGCCCGCGTCCACGCTCAGGGTGACGGTGATCGGGTCGCTGTCCGGATCGGTCAGGGTGACCGAGGACAGGTCGATATTGCCGGCGGTGTCCTCGGTGACGGTGACGTCGGTGGGCAGGCCCGAGATGCCGGGGTTGTCGTTCACCGCGGTGACATTCACCGTCGCCGTCGAGGTCGCCGAATTGCCCGCGCCGTCATTGAGCACGATATTGATCGAACGGGCCCCGCCGGTCGGGTTGTCATCGCTGGAATTGTCATAGCGCAGCGCCTCGATCAGCTCTTCGATCACCGCCGGTGTCGCGAGGGCCGAGGTGAAGGTGATCACCAGGTTCGCCCCGTTGGTGCCGCCACTGACGGTGCCGAACTGGACGCTGTTGTAGAACACGCCAACGCCGGCAACGCCGATGCCCGTGGCACCGCCATTGTTGACCGACAGCTGATCCTCGCTCAGCGCGCCGGTGATCGAGACGGTCAGGCTGCCGCCGTTGAAATTGGCATGATCGGGGTCGGTGACCGAAACATCGGTCCCGGATTCGATCGGAACCGGGCCGCCGAACAGCTCGTTATAGGCCGAGACATCGCCCTGAAACCCGGTGATCACCGGCAGGTCGTTGACCGGGGTGATGGTAAAGGTGAAGGTCTGGCCGGTGACCGGGGTGGTGCCGTCCGACACCTGGAAGCCGAAGCTGTCCGAAGTGGTCTCACCGTCATTGTGCTGGTATCTTATGGTGCCGCTGTTGATTTCGTTCTGGGTAAAGGTGCCGCCGACACCAAGGGCGCTTTCACCAGCATCGACCACGTTGTTGAAATTGAAATCCCGCCAGAGCGTGCCATTGGAGACCGAGTTGGTGGTGATCGTGTAGGTCAGATTGACATCCGTGGTGTCGGCATCGTTGGTGTCCAGCTCGGTCGAGGTGATGACATCCACCGCGCCCTCGTTCAGCGACGAGCCGGTATTGGTGTCCACCGTCGGCGCGGCGCCCGGCGCCTGCACCGTCATGGCGCTGAGCGAGGTGAAGGGGTCGGCGCCCGCTGTCGAGGTAAAGGGGGTGGATTGGGCGGTCCAGTTCGCGGCATTGGCGATCGCCGTCTGCAACTCGGCCTTGGTGCCGGTGGTGGTCCCGCTGTAATAGAGGTTGCCGTTTGTGCCGCCGCCGAGTTCGATGTAAGCCGGTGAAAAGGCCGTGTTCAGATCGGAATTGAGCGGCTGCGTCGAATTGGTGCCCGAGGTCCCGGCCGGAATGCCCGACCAGGCGCCTTCAGGAGCACTGTCGTCGAAATCCGTGCCCCAGATCAGGGTGGGTGAGGCGATCGAGCCTTGCAGCACAAAGAGCTGGTCGCCACCGCTGGCAGTGGACCAGAAATTGCCGCCGATCCCGACCTGGGTTGCGTTCACGGTGCCGCTGGAGACACCGTTGACATAGACGTTCATCACGCCCTCGGACCCGGTCTCGGAAAAGGTGACGATGGTTCCGGCGGTCAGGTTGCTGGGCGGGGTCCAGGAAATCTCGCCCTCGCCGGTGGCGAAATTGTTGCCGTCGGTCCAGCTCTGCTCGGTGAAGATGATCGGATGGTTGGTATCCACATCGACCAGCAAGACAACGCTGAAGGCGTCAACCGTATCGGGTTGCCAGCCAACAACGGCGACATCGCCCTGATTGAGAATGGTCATGGAATGCTCCCTCTGAAAGTCCGCGCATGGGAAATGGCTGACTGATTTTGCGTTTAAACTATACCGGCGAGTCTACCCTTCGGCACACGCGTGTCACGTGCTTTGTCCGCCTGCCCGTGCCGGGAAGGGAAAAAAGGTATCTCCGACCCATCTTTTCCCGCTCCGGCGGCCAGGAAACGCGTCCGGGACCCGCCAGCGTATGCGTCCATGCGCGAGCGTAGGGAGGGGTGCCGACTTCGTCTGTAACCTGCGTCACATCAAGGGCGGGAAACCCGCCTGCACATCCGGCAGGCAGGTTGTTTTACATAAAACGGATTATCTGTCAGTCCTGCGGCACATGCCCGAGGAACCAGGCATAGGTGCTCTCGACCCCCTGCTCCAGCGGGATCGAGGCCTGCCAGCCCAGCCGGGCCAGGCGGCTGACATCCATCAGCTTGCGCGGGGTTCCGTCCGGTTTGCTGGCGTCAAAGACCAGCCGCCCCGCAAAGCCGGTCACCCGGGCAACAAGCTCGGCCAGCGCGCGGATGCTCAGATCGACGCCCGACCCCACGTTGATATGGCTCAGCATCGGCTCGGTCTCGCGGTCATAGACCGCGCGTTCCAGATCCATGACAAAAAGCGACGCCGCCGCCATGTCATCCACATGCAGGAATTCGCGCATGGGCGTGCCGCTGCCCCAGATCACCACCTCGTCGGCACCTTCCCGCACCGCCTGGTGGAACCGCCGGATCAGGGCGGGCAGCACATGGGAATTCTCGGGGTGGAAATTGTCGCCCGGCCCATAAAGGTTGGTCGGCATCACCGAGCGGTAATCGACCCCGTATTGCCGGTTGTAGCTCTCACACAGCTTGATGCCGGCGATCTTGGCGATGGCATAGGGTTCGTTGGTGGGTTCCAGCGGGCCGGTCAAGAGCGCGCTTTCAGCCATCGGCTGGGCGGCTGCGCGCGGATAGATGCAGCTTGACCCCAGTTGCAACAGCCGCGTGACCCCGGCGGCAAAGGCCTGGTGGATCACGTTGCATTCGATCATCAGGTTCTCATAGATGAACTGCGCCGGATAGGTGTTGTTGGCATGGATGCCCCCCACCCTGGCCGCCGCCAGGATCACCTGGTCGGGACGTTCGGTGGCCATGAAATCGCGCACTGCCGCCTGGTCGGTCAGGTCCAGTTCCGCATGGCTGCGGGTGATCAGCTCCAGCGCTTCGCCCGCCGCCTGCCGCGCCTGCAACCGGCGCAGGATGGCGCTGCCGACCATGCCGCGATGGCCCGCCACATAGATCTTCATCGCGCTCACCCCTCGACCGAGACCGGCACATCCATGCCATGCGCCTTGAGTAGGGCGTGACGGCGCGCGGTCTTCAGATCCTCGGCCACCATCTCGGCGCACATCTGCTGCACCGTGATCTCCGGTTCCCAGCCCAGTTCGCGCTTGGCCTTGGACGGGTCGCCCAGCAGCGTGTCGACCTCGGCGGGGCGGAAATAGCGCGGGTCGATGCGCATGATCACGTCGCCCGGTTTCAGCGCCGGCGCCATGTCGCCCGCGATGGCGGTCACGGTGGCGATCTCGTCCACGCCGTCACCCGAGAAGGCAAGCGTGACGCCCAGCTCGGCCGCCGACCAGGCGATGAACTCGCGCACCGAATATTGCACGCCGGTGGCGATCACGAAATCCTGCGGAACCTCCTGCTGCAGCATCATCCACTGCATGCGCACGTAATCCTTGGCATGGCCCCAGTCGCGCAGGCTGTCGATATTGCCCATATAGAGACACTCTTCGAGCCCTTGGGCGATATTGGCCAGGCCACGGGTGATCTTGCGGGTGACGAAGGTCTCGCCGCGGCGCGGGCTCTCGTGGTTGAACAGGATGCCGTTGCAGGCATACATGCCGTAAGCCTCGCGATAGTTCACCGTGATCCAATAGGCATACAGCTTGGCCACCGCATAGGGCGAGCGCGGATGGAACGGGGTGGTCTCGCGCTGGGGCGTCTCTGCCACCTGCCCGTAAAGCTCCGAGGTCGAGGCCTGATAGAACCGGGTCTGCTTCTCCAGCCCCAGAAAGCGGATCGCCTCGAGCAGGCGCAGCGTGCCCATGGCATCGACATCGGCGGTATATTCGGGGGCCTCGAAGCTAACCGCCACATGGGATTGGGCGCCCAGGTTATAGACCTCGTCGGGCTGCACCTCGGACAGGATCCGGGTCAGGTTGGAACTGTCGGTCAGATCGCCGTAATGCAGCCGGAACCGGGCATGGTCGGTATGCGGATCCTCGTAGATATGGTCGATCCGCTGGGTGTTGAACAGCGACGAGCGGCGCTTGATCCCGTGCACCTCATAGCCCTTTTCCAGCAGGAATTCGGCCAGATAGGATCCATCCTGCCCGGTGACCCCGGTGATCAGCGCGGTTTTCGACATGCGTTCAGGTTCTCCTGCTGTGCCCGCGGGCATTTGTCTGTCGGTGATACCGGTCCAGGCAGGGGATTTGCAAGCGACCCTCCACCCGGCAAGGCGTCCCCCGGAGCGCAGGGGCCGGGGCGCAGACACGAAAACAGGCCCGCAAAGGGGCCTGCCTCAGATTACATGGACCATGGTCGGCCGAAAGGCCGTCCGGATCAGCTGCCGCTGCCGGTCGTGGTCGTGGTGGTCGAGCTGTCGTCGCCGGCAACGGCCGCGACAACCACAACAGCGGCCAGAATACCAGCTGCTGCCCCTGCGCTGATGGTGCCGCCGACCAGACCGCCAGCTGCGGTACCGCCGCTGACCGCGCCTGCATAGGCGGGGTTCACGGTGCCGGGAACGCACCAGACCTTCAGACGACCGTCTTCCAGGTACTCGGCGCGGGTCACGTCGCAGATGTTGGCGTCACGTGCATCATCGATGGCTGCAGCCGACACAACCGCGGGCGTCATAACTGCGAGAGCGGCAAGCGCGGTAATCGTTTTCTTCATAATCAAACCCCTTTTGGCTGAACTTGACTGGGTTGTAGACCGAATCATATCTCTTTTCAACGTGCCATGCACCTAGAGACCCCTGAGATGGGACACTTTTTTCCAGTTTTGCCCCGTACGTTCATTTTCGCAGCAGGCGAAACCGCATATAGCCGATCTCCGGACCCGCCCATTGCCGTGATTGCCAGACCACGCCCGCGCCGGTGTCGATCCAGTAGGAATTGGTGATTTCTCCTGTATCTCCAACGCAGTACTGCTCGATAAGCCGGGTGGAATGGCGCCGGCCGACGATCTCGATCTGGGCCGGTCCCCGATCGGCCAGATCGCAGGCCAGCGTCATGCGGCGCTCCTCGATATCGCCGGTCCGGATCATCTGCAGCTGCGGCCCGCCCTCGGACGGGCCCGGCAAGGATCCGCTCACCTGCACCGTGCTGGACAGGATATCGCCGCCAATCCCGCGGGTCGCCACCAGCACGCCGTTGCGCATCGTCAGCGAGACATTGTCGCCGGTGCGCCAGACCTGGACATGGCCGGCCGGCCCCTCGTCGCGCTCGGCCGAGACATAGAGATAGGCCGCCATGTCGAGCCGCTCGACCCGCGCCTCGAGCGCCGGGGCGGTCAACGCGTCCAGCTCGGCCCGGGTCACCGGCGGCAGTTCGGCCGGACCGGCGCGGCGGGCCTTGATGATGTCGCGGGTATTCTTGGCGATCTCGACCTGCAACGGCACCTCTTCGGTGCCCGAGGCACAGCCCGTCAGCACCGCCAGCAGCCCCAGGATCAGCCCCTTGCGTCTCATATCCGTCATTCCCAGAACCCCGCCCATTCGTCGGTCAGCGCCTTGCGATGGGCCTCGCGGACCTGACCGTAGAGCCGGCCCGGCACATGCACCCGGGCGCCGCCGTCGCGCTGGATCGGCCGGATCGTGGTGCCCAGCGACTTGCGGCTGGGCTTGCCCAGGAACCATTCCAGCGGGATGCTGAAGCGGATGCCCTTGTCGAACGAGCCTTCGCCGAAATCGGCCGACGAGACATTGGTGAGCGTGAAGAAGCCCCCCACCGACCAGCCATTGGCGAACACCCGGTCCAGCGACACGGTGGCGCCGATATCGCCGGCCAGATAGCGGCCCACGTCGATCTGGCCGTGAAACCCGTTGCCCATATCCATGTAGGCCGAGGCATGGCCGGTGAAGACCCGGTAATCCTGGAAGCCGAGCCGCTGGTTGAAATCCCGCTTCAGCGCGTAATTGGCCTCGACCCCCAGCGCCAGCGGGCTGTTGACAGGTTTCCAGAGAACCTCGGTGGACAGACCGCCATAGCCGTATTCGAAATAGCCCGCCGTCACCCGGGCATAGAGATCCTTGCCCGGCTGCCAGTAGCGCGCCACGTAGAGGTTGTTCAGCGTCGTGTCATATTGCGCATACAGCACCTGGTCGGTGCGGACCGGCGGCAGCGCCGAGGGCGACAGGCGGCCGTCCTTGGTATTGCCGGCCAGCCGCTGGCGGATCTTGCCCGAGATCACCCAGCCCGGCGCGGGCTGGTAGGTGGCGCCGAAATCGACGCCCACGTCGATGCGCAGCGGCTGATCGGGGTCAAAGAAGGCGGGCGCGAAATAGGGCGCCACCGACCAGCTGAAATCGGGATAGAGCTCGCGGCCATAGACCGCGCTGTCCGAGGCCGGCGCGGCCGAGTTGAACCCGGTCACCGCCAGCATCGCCTCCGAGGCATTGGCATCGAATTCCAGCGCCTCCAGATCCGAGCGCCGCAGGGTGATCGTGGACAGGCTCATCCCGCGCGAGACCGGCACCAGGTGAAAGGTTTCGACCGAGGGCGGCAGGATGCGGGCCATGGTCCGGGCCGCCCGGCCTGCTGCCACCGCGTAAGACCGGTAGCGCGAACTGCGGAACCGCAGCCGGGCGCTGTGGGCGTCGATCTCGAGGCTTTCCAGGATCAGCCCCTCGTCCTTGAGTGCCGCCTGCAACAGCGAGCGCAGCAACGGCGCCGGGCGGCCTTCGGACCAGCTGGTGCTCCAGGCCTCGGGGTTGGTGGCACGGTCGGGGCGCGGCTGGATCGGTTGCGGCGCCGCCAGGGTGCGCGGGATCGCCGGCTGTTTCGGGTTCAGCTGGATCTGCGCGCTGAGGCCGAATTCCGACCCGTAAAGGTAATAGGCCCCCAGCCGGGTGCGTGGGCTGGCCTGCCATTCCACCCCGAAATTGACCGGCGATTTCTTCTGGAACACAGAGGTGGTCTGGGTCTCGGTCACGTAATCGTCCGAGGAATATTCCAGCTTGAAGCTCCACTTGTCGTTGGCCTGCCATTCCAGGCCGCCGAACAGCGCCATCGGGCCGCGGAACCACTGGTCATAGGACAGCTGGCCGCCGGTGCTGCCGGGGGTGAAGGCCGGCCGGCTTCCATAGCCGCCAAACGAGCCGAAACTGCCCAGCCGCCCCCAGCCGAGACCGGCCGTGACCTTGAGCCGTCCGGGCAGGTGCGAGGCCCCCAGCGGCGGGGTGTCGAATGTCTTGGTGGCGACCAGGTATTCGGCCGCGTAGACGCCGGTGCCCGCGAAATCCTGCAAACCCAGCGCGATCTGGGGCCGGTACCGGGTTTCCCGCGCCAGCCGGAACCGCACATCGAAGCCCCGGTCATAATAGGTGGGAAAGCCGCGCAGGTTCCAGTTGCCGATCGAGTTGTAGCGGAAGCTGGCCGAGACCCAGGGCGTCGGCTGAAAGGTCAGCGTATAGCGCCCCTGATTGCCGAAATAGCTGATCGTGGTGGTGAACTGCCCCTCGGGCAGCATCTCGGCCGAGGGCATGTCGATGACACCCGGCACACCGTAAAAGTTCAGCGTCGGGACCGGCAGCGTCCGAAACACCGGTTCCTGCGCCACGGCACCGGGGATGACGACATCGGCCTGCTGTGCCTGCGCGGCGGCCCCCAGAACCGCGGCCAGCATCCAACCCGTCACCGCAATGCGTCGCATGAAACAATCCTGCCCTCGAACTTGTTAATCTCTTATGCGATGCGGCCCCCGCATTCGTAAAGCCGCAATGCTGGCCGCGGGCCAAACAACGGGCCGGGGCGCGGCCCGAAAGCCCGGCTTTCAGGCTCAGAGCTTGCCGGTCAGGTCCTCGGCGGGGGTCGGCACCCAGTCGATCCAGCGCTCCAGCAGATCGCGGGCCAGCTCGGCATCGCTGGCCGCCATCGCCTGGCGCAGCCCGCGCAGCATGCCAGCGACCTCGATCTCCGACAGCTTGTCCTCCTGGGCGCAGAAAATCTTCTGATAGCGGGTGCGGCGCAGATCGGGGTTCAGCGACAGCTCTTCCTGCAGCTTCTCGCCGGGGCGCAGCCCGATGAATTCGATCGCGATATCGCCCTGCGGGTTGTCCTCGTCGCGCACGCTGTAGCCCGCGCTCTGGATCACCTGTCGCGCCAGGTGCAGGATCGCCACCGGCTCTCCCATGTCCAGCACGAAGATCTCGTCCCCCGTGGCCTCGGCCCCGGCACAGAGCACCAGCTGCACCGCCTCGCGGATGGTCATGAAATAGCGTTTGACGCGGGCGTCGGTCACCGTGACCGGCCCGCCCCGGCTGATCTGGTCCTGAAACAGCGGCACCACCGATCCCGAGGATCCCAGCACATTGCCGAACCGCACCGTGGCGAACACCGTGCCCGGATGGCGGACCGCCAGATCCTGCACCACCAGTTCGGCCATCCGCTTGGAGGCGCCCATCACATTGGCCGGGCGCACCGCCTTGTCCGACGAGATCAGGATAAACCGCTCGACCCCGGTCTCGGCCGCCTCGCGCGCCAGGGTCTGGGTTCCGAACACGTTGTTGGCCAGCCCCGCCAGCGGGTTCGCCTCGACCAGCGGCACATGCTTGTAGGCCGCCGCATGCAGCACCACCTGCACCCTGTTTTCGGTCAGCACCTTGCGCACCAGGCGCGGGTCGGTGACCGAGCCCAGCACCGGCACCACCTCGATCCCGGTTCCTTCGGTCAGCTGGGTGATTTCCTGGTGCGCGGTATAAAGCGCCAGCTCGCTCAGCTCGTAGAGCACCAGCCGGGTCGGGCCGCAGCTCAGGATCTGGCGGCACAGTTCCGCCCCGATCGAGCCGCCCGCACCGCTGACCAGAACGCTGCGCCCCGCATAGCTGGCGCTGGCCTGGGCCAGCTCCACATCCCGCGCCGCCCGTCCCAGAAAGCTCTGCGGCGGGATCGAGGTCAGCTTGTCGACCAGCGGCTCCTCTCCGATCAGCTGGGCAAAGGATGGCAGCGCCTGCACCTCGAACCCCATCTGCTGCAACCGGGTGACGATCTGCGCCTGCTTGGGCTGGCTCTGCGACGGCATCGCCAGCAGCACCCGCCGGATACCCCGCGCGCGGGCGACTTCGGCAAGGCGGGCGGGCGGATAGACCGGCAGGCCCATCAGCGTCATTCCCTGCAACGAGACATTGTCATCGACAAAGGCCGCCGGAACGATCCGTTCATGGGTCTTGAGCGCCTGGGCCAGTTGCAGGCCGGTGCTGCCGGCACCATAGATCAGGACCGGCCGGCGCGGTCGCGCCCGGCGATAGATCCCCAGCACGATCTGATAGAGCAGCACCCGCACCGCCAGAAAGGACAGGAAATAGCTGGCGCCAAAGATCACATGGGTTCCCGGCGGCAGCGGAATCTTCGCCAGCGCCGTCAACCCGGCCGCACTGCCGGTCAGCACCAGCACCAGCACGGTGCTGCGGCCGACCGCGTGATGCTCAAAGGCATTGAGCTGGATATAGGGCAGCTTCAGCCAGATCGACAACCCCGCGGCGATGGTCATCAGCGCGGGCAGGATCGGCGCCGCCTGGCGCAGGGTCTCCAGCGGCGAGGCCGCAAGCGGCTGCACCGCATAGGTGAACAGCAGGGCCAGCGGGATCAGCGCCATGTCGATCGCCATGAAAACCGCCGCCTTCTGTGTGCGGGTCATCCGGTTAAGCAATCGGATCATATAGAGCTTTCCACCGTTTGTATCCTGCCGATCAGGACCATCTGCTCCTACCCCTCAAAACCGGTAGGACGCAACACCTGCAATATACGGAATTTTTCCGGGTCCCGGCCAGACGGCCGCGGAACAGGCCGGCGGTGCCCCCCGAATCCAACCCGAATCCGACCCGAATCCGGCGCCCGCATGCAGGCGCGGTTCGGTGAAATGCCCTTACTGGGCGGCTTCCCTGCTCTGCATGATCTCGACCAGGTACTGGCGCAGGTCGTCGCGCAGGTCGGCGCGGGCCAGGGCAAAGGCCACGGTCGCCTGCAGGAACCCCGCCTTCGAGCCGCAATCGAATCGCTGCCCCCGGAACCGGTAGCCATAGACCGGGTTGCCGTTCTCGATGTCGTGGGCGATGGCATCGGTCAGCTGGATTTCGCCCCCGGCGCCCGACTTGATCTTGTTGAGGTTCTTCAGGACCGAAGGCGCCAGGATATAGCGTCCGATCACCGCCAGGTTCGACGGGGTTTCCGCCGCCGGCGGCTTTTCCACCATGCCCTTGACCGAGACCACCGCGCCCATGTCCTCGGCCACGTCCAGCATGCCGTAGGAACTGGCCTTCTCGGTGGGCACCTCCATCGCGGCCACCATGTTGCCGCCGGTTTCGGCATAGGCCTCGACCATCTGTTGCAGACAGGGTTTCTCGGCGGCGATCACGTCATCGGGCAGCATCACCACAAAGGGCTCGTCGCCGATCAGCCGGCGCGCGCACCAGACCGCGTGGCCCAGCCCCAGCGCCCGGTGCTGCCGGATATAGGCGATGGCGCCGCTGTCCATGTTGGTGGTCTTGAGGATCTCGAGCAGCTCGGTCTTGCCCTTCTTGCGCAATTCCTGCTCGAGGATGGGGGAATGATCGAAATAGTCCTCGAGCGCGGATTTCCCGCGCGAGGTGACGAAGATGAATTCCTTGATGCCGGCGGCGCGGGCCTCGTCGATGGCATATTGGACCAGCGGCCGGTCGACCAGGGTCATGATTTCCTTGGGCACCGATTTGGTTGCCGGCAGGAACCGGGTGCCCAGCCCCGCCACCGGAAAGACGGCTTTGGTAACTTTTCGCGTCATGACATACCCTCGATAATCATTCCGTTCCGGTCCACGTTACGCGAACCCGGTTTCGCCTTCGTATAGGCCTGTGCGCGAACCGGAATCAATGTCATTCCAGCCTGCCACCGCCGTTCGGCCCGCGTCTCCGCACAAATCTGCCATCCATGCCCCGCGGCGGTCTGCTGCCTGCTGTAGCAGAGAATGACCGGCAACCCGAGGATGTTTCGCCCGGCGCCGATCCCGCGCTTGGGGTTGTGCCTTTGGCGCACCAGCATGTTGTGCCTTTGGCGCACCAGCAGAACGGGTCTTTTGGCGGGCCGGAATGGCTTGTCCGGGCCCCGGACCGCCCCCTCCGGGGGATATCGGCTGGCAGAACCCGGACCCAGTTGCTATGGCGGGCAGGACATCGGACACCACTGCGCTTTGGCGACAGGCCCAAGGGGGAGATGACGGACATGACGGCCATTCTGGTCACCGGCGGCGCGGGCTATATCGGGTCGCACGCCTGCAAGGCCCTCCGGGCCGCCGGCTATACGCCGGTCACCTATGACAACCTGGTCACCGGCTGGCGCGACGCGGTGAAATTCGGCCCCTTCGAACAGGGCGATCTGACCGACCGGGCGCGGCTGGATCAGGTCTTCGCCAAACACCGGCCCGCCGCGGTGATGCATTTCGCGGCGCTGAGCCAGGTCGGCGAGGCGATGAACGAACCGGGCCGCTACTGGGCCAACAATGTGGGCGGGTCGCTGACCCTGATCGAGGCGGCGGTGGCCGCCGGCTGCCTGGATTTCGTGTTCTCCTCGACCTGCGCCACCTATGGCGAACATGACAATGTGGTGCTGGACGAAGAGACCCCGCAGCAGCCGCTCAATGCCTATGGCGCCAGCAAGCGCGCGGTCGAGGATATCCTGCGCGATTTCGGCGCCGCCCATGGGCTGCGGTCGGTGATCTTCCGCTATTTCAACGTGGCGGGTGCCGACCCCGAGGCCGAGGTGGGCGAGTTCCACCGCCCCGAGACCCATCTGGTGCCGCTGATGCTGGACGCGATCGAGGGCAAGCGCGCCGCGCTGACCGTGTTCGGCACCGATTACGACACCCCCGACGGCACCTGCATCCGCGACTATGTGCATGTCTGCGATCTGGTGGATGCCCATGTTCTGGGTCTGAAATGGCTCGAGGACGGCAAGGGATCGCGGGTCTTCAACCTGGGCACCGGCAGCGGGTTTTCGGTGATGGAGGTGATCGAGCACTCGCGCGCCGTCACCAACCGCGCGGTGCCCTACGAGACCGGCCCGCGCCGGGCGGGCGATTGCACCAAGCTGGTTTCGGGCAGCACCCGCGCCGCCGCCGAACTGGGCTGGCAGCCGCACCGCTCGGATCTGCAGACGATGATCTCGGACGCCTGGCGCTGGCACCAGAGCGGGCATTACGAGGCATAGGACGGCCACCCGCCCTGCCCCGCGCGCGCCGGCCTCAGGGCAATGCGATGGGCGCGGCGTCGGGCGCCAATGCGTTGATGCGGCGCAGATGCTCGGGCAAACAGCGGGTGAGGAAATCGTATTTCTCGACCACATGCGCCCGCGCCGCCGGGCCCAAATGGGCATGGGCCTCCGGATTGGCCAGCACGTCGATCACCTGATCGGCCAGCGCGCCGTGATCGAAGAAATCCACCAACAGCCCGGTTTCGCCATGGCTCACCGCCTCGCGCACCGGGGCCACGTCCGAGGCCACCACGGTGGCCTGCATCGACATCGCCTCGAGCAGCGACCAACTGAGCACGAAGGGCATGGTCAGGTAGATGTGACAGCGGCTGAGCTGTACGATCTGGCGGAACTTGTCATAGGGAACGCGGCCCAGGAAATGCACCCGCTCCCAGTCCAGGTCCCCGCCCACCTCGGCCTCCATCTCGGCGCGCAAGCCGCCCTCGTGACGGCTCTTGCGCCCATAGGAGACCTCGTTGCCGCCCAGGATCAGCACCCGGGCCTGGGGTCGCGCGCGCAGGATCCTTGGCAGCGCGCGCATGAAGATATGGAAGCCGCGCGCATGTTCCAGGTTGCGCGCCAGATAGGTAAAGACCTCGTCATTGCGGGTCAGCGGCCGGTCCAGCCGCCCCAGGCCCAGCTGCACCTGCGGATCGGGGTGCAGCAGGTCGGTGCGGATGCCGTCGTGACAGGTATAGAACTTGTCGTGGAAACTGGCGGGAAAGACATCCCGTTGCCAGCGGGTCGGCACATGCCCCAGATCGACATGCTGGATATTGGTATAGGGCACCGCGTTGCGGGCCTCGAGCAGGAAGGGCGAATGTTCCGAGGGCTTGTCGTCGGGGTCGAACCCGACCAGCCCGCCCTCGCTGATGTAGAAATATTCGAAGAAGCCCAGCAGCGGCACGTCGGGCCAGATCTGCTTGAAGAACAGCAGCTCACCCCAGCCGGTATGGCCCAGCACGATATCGGGGCGGAACCCGGCCTCGCGTTCCAGATCCCGGGCCGCCATGGCGGCGCCGAAGCCGGCACCGGCGGCCTCTTCCCAGGTCTTGGACAGGCCATAGGCGCCCTTGGCGGGCTTGTGATGCGGCTTGTAGACCACCGTCCGGACACCGGGGATACGCGGCGCCGGGCTGCGCTGGGTCAGGAACACCAGCTCGTGCCCGCCCTGGGCGGCCAGCCATTGCACCAGCTCCCGGTACTGGCCCGGCATGTTCTGATGGACAAAGAGGATCTTCACCGGATCAGCCTCTCCAGATAGGCGCCATAGGCGTTCTTGGCGAACAGCGCCGCCCGCGCCCGCACCTGATCGGCGTCGATCCAGCCCGCCTCATAGGCGATTTCCTCGGGGCAGCCGGTCTGCAACCCCTGCCGCTCTTCCAGCGTGCGCACGAAATTGCCCGCGTCCAGCAGGCTGGCATGGGTTCCGGTATCCAGCCAGGCATAGCCGCGGCCCATGGTCTCGACCCTGAGCGCGCCCTGTTCCAGATACATCTGCAACAGATCGGTGATCTCCAGCTCGCCCCGGGGCGAGGGGGTCACCGCGCGCGCCCTTTCGGGGGCGGTACCATCGAGGAAATAGAGCCCGGTCACCGCATAGTTCGACGGCGGCTCCTTGGGTTTCTCGACGATGCGGCGGGCGATGCCGGCCTCGAAGGCGACCACGCCATAGCGTTCGGGATCGGCCACGTGATAGCCGAAGACGGTGCCGCCGGTCGCATGCGCATCCGCCGCCGCCAGCAGTTTCGGCAACCCGTGACCAAAGAAGACATTGTCGCCCAGCACCAGCGCGCTGGGGGCGCCGTCCAGGAAATCCTCGGCCAGGAGATAGGCCTGCGCCAGCCCGTCGGGGCTGGGCTGGACCACATAGCTGAGCGAAATTCCCCACTGGCTGCCATCGCCCAGGGTGCGGATGAACTGGTCCTGGTCCTGCGGCGTGGTGATGACGCAGATCTCTCGGATCCCCGCCAGCATCAGCACGCTGAGCGGATAATAGATCATCGGCTTGTCATAGAGCGGCAAGAGCTGTTTCGACACCGCCATGGTGATCGGATAAAGCCGGGTGCCGCTGCCGCCTGCCAGAATGATCCCCTTGCGTCCGCTCATGCCCGTTCTCCCAGATCTCTCAATATCCCGGCCAGCCCGGCCCGCCAGTCGGGACGTCTAATACCGAAAACCGCCTCCAGTGAGGCGCAATCGAGGCGGGAATTGAGCGGCCGGCGCGCGGGCGTGGGATAATCGGAGCTGGGAATATCGGTGACCTCGCAGGCGATCCCGGCCAGCGCGAATGTTTCGCGCGCGAAACTGGCCCAGCTCACATCCGGGGTGCCCGCGAAATGATAGGTGCCCGACTTGCCAGGATCGTCCACCAACTGGCCGGCGATCTCCAGGCAGGCTGCCGCGATGGCGCCGGCCGGTGTCGGCCCGCCCAGTTGATCGGCCACGATGGTGAGCCGGTCCCGCTCCCGCCCCAGCCGCAGCATGGTCTTCACGAAATTCGCCCCATGTGCCGACACCACCCAGGAGGTGCGCAGGATGGCATGAACCCCGCCCGCCGCGCGCACCGCCTGCTCGCCCGCCAGCTTGGAGCGGCCATAGGCGTTCACCGGCCCGGTCGCGTCATCCGGATGCCAGGGCGCCTCACCGCTGCCGTCAAAGACATAATCGGTGGACACGTAGACCAGCGGCAGCCCACGCGCGGCACAGGCCCGGGCGATGGCGCCGGGCGTATGCGCATTGACGGTGGTGGCCAGCTCCTCCTCGCTTTCGGCCCGGTCGACGGCGGTATAGGCCGCCGCGATGATCACGGCTTCTGCTCCGGTATCCTCTATCCGCGTCACCGGATCGAAAGGATCGGTGAAATCCGCCAGGTCGCGACCCAGGCAGATGGTGCCGGGCAACCGCGCCAGTTCGCGCCCCAATTGCCCGGTCTGCCCGAATACCAGAACGGTCATGCCCCCTCCCCTGTCTTCATTCCGCCCCAAATACTCCCGCCGGAGGCGAGATTTTTCGTCGAAAAATCTCTCATGCCCGCACCCCCAGCCGCTG
Organism: Ruegeria sp. YKSF070; assembly: GCF_059612725.1. Lineage (NCBI taxonomy): Bacteria > Pseudomonadati > Pseudomonadota > Alphaproteobacteria > Rhodobacterales > Roseobacteraceae > Ruegeria > Ruegeria sp. YKSF070. The sequence continues at coordinate 24,831 of NZ_JBXWRD010000025.1, forward strand.
GCCGACACCGTCGCGGCTCTGCAGGGCGCGCCACCAGGCCTCGTTGCCCAGATACCAGGCGACGGTTTTCTCCAGCCCCTCCTCGACGGTGACGCTGGGCCGCCAGCCCAGCTCCTCGCGGATGCGGGTCGGGTCGATCGCATAGCGCGCATCATGTCCCGGACGGTCGGTGACAAAGGTGATCAGATCGGCATAAGCCTTGCCGTCAGCGCGCGGGCGCAGGTCATCCAGGATGGCGCAGAGGGTTTTCACCAGTTCCAGATTGGTCCGCTCGTTCTCGCCGCCGATATTATAGGTCCGCCCCACGGCCCCTCGTGTCACCACCAACAAGAGCGCCTCGGCGTGATCCTCGACATAAAGCCAGTCGCGGATATTGGACCCGTCGCCATAGATCGGCAGCGGCTTGCCCGCCAGCGCGTTCAGGATGATCACCGGAATGAGCTTCTCGGGGAAATGATAGGGGCCGTAATTGTTGGAACAATTGGTCAGCACCACCGGCAGGCCATAGGTCTCGTGCCAGGCCCGCACCAGGTGGTCGGAACTGGCCTTGGAGGCCGAATAGGGCGAGCGCGGATCGTAAGCTGTCTCTTCGGTGAACCTGACCGCCGGATCGGCGGGCAGGCTGCCATAGACCTCGTCGGTCGAGATATGGTGGAACCTGAACGCCGTGGGCCGTCCCTGCCCCACCCAGTATTTCCGCGCCGCCTCGAGCATGTTGAAGGTGCCGGTGATATTGGTCTCGATGAAATCACCCGGCCCGTCGATCGAACGGTCCACATGGCTTTCGGCAGCCAGGTGCATCACCGCGTCCGGCCCGTGTTCGGCAAACACCGCATCCAGCGCGGCGCGGTCACGGATATCAGCCTCTACAAAGGTGTAATCGGGGTGATCCGCAACACTGGCCACATTGTCCAGACAGGCGGCATAGGTCAGCGCGTCGAGATTGACCACCGCATGGCCATCGGCGATGGCCCGGCGCACCACTGCCGAACCGATGAACCCCGCGCCCCCGGTGACAAGCAGTTTCATGCCGCGCCCTCCCAGACAAAGGGGCTGTCGAACTCGGCCAGGGCGGGGGCCGTGGCATCCTTGGCGCTCAGCACCGGGTCGCCATCGATCCCCCAGTCGATGCCGCAGCTGTCCCAGCGCACCGCGCCGTCACATTCGGGGGCGTAGTAATCGGTGCATTTGTAACAGATCTCGGTATCGGGGGCACGGGTGACAAACCCGTGCAGAAAGCCTTTGGGCACCAGAAGCTGGCGGCCGTTCTCGGCGCTCAGCTCGACCCCGAACCAGTGCCCGTAGGTGGGGCTGCCCTTGCGGATATCGACCGCCACATCGAATAGCGCCCCCCGCCCGCAGCGCACCAGCTTGTCCTGGGCATGGGGCGGCGCCTGGAAATGCAGGCCCCGGACCGAGCCCACCCGGGTGGACAGCGAATGGTTGTCCTGCACGAAATCCATCTCGATCCCGTGTTCGGCCAGCCGCGCCCGGTTCCAGGTCTCGCTGAAAAATCCGCGTTCGTCGCCAAACCGGGCCGGGGTCAGTATCAGCACCCCGGACAAGGGAGTCTTTTCCACCTGCATGTACACGTCGCCTCTTTGGAACTGTTTTCCGATCCTTAGCAAAACCGGGCCGCGGCTGTCATCCTTCTGCCCGTTTCCGGACCCAACCCATAAAGGCGGCGTCGGGCTTGCGCAGGCGCGGTGCGCCGGTGCGGGCCCAGACCCCGCGCCAATCGGCCTCGAGCGCATAGACATCCGCCCCCGGCATCAGGCGGCGGGCCTCTTCCAGCGTCTCGGCGCGCAGCACCGGCGGGCGGGCCTCGCCCTCGACCAACCCGCCGCGCGGGGCAAAGCGGATCAGGTCGCCGGGTTCCTCGGTCATCTCGTAATCGGGCAGGTGACCGGCCTCGATCATGTCGCGCAACATCTTGCGAAACACCCGGCGGGGCGAGGCCGAGCCGGATTTCTTGAGCAGCGTGTCGACCGAGACGGTCCAGGCCGGCTGGCGCCCGCAATGTTTGCGCGCCAACTCGTAGATGCGCCGCTCGAGCGGTTTGCGCAGGCGGAAGTAATCGCGGCTGAGCGTCAGCACCGATTTCGACAGCACCGCACGATAGAGCCAGTCGCTGAGCGTCACCGCCACGCTGACCATGCGCCCGCCCCGCGTCTTGCGCACGATCTCCCAGCTCTCGATCAGGCCGAACCCGGTGGTGGTCTCGATCTCGCCGGTGACGATATTGGTGGTGATGCGGGTGCCCGCCAGCCGCTCGAAGGCCTCGCGCAGGCGGCGATAGGCGTCGCCTGAGGTCTCGCGATTGGTGGCGATCAGCAGGTCATGCGCCTTGAGCTGCACCGTGCGGCTGACCCGGCGGCCCGCGTTCAGTGCCGCCATCAACTGGCTGATGCAGAAGATCAGGATATCCTTGTCATGGATGGTGGCCAGGCCCCGCATGCTGGGGATGACGGTGATCTCGGTACCGTTGTGGTCGTATTGCAGGATGCGCCGGTCGGGCCGGGTTGCCAGCGAGAACAGCGGATGTTCCATGCTGGCGATATCGTCCTTGGGGATCGCATCGAAGATGTCGCAGACGAAAAAATCGCCCTGCTGGTGGCGATCGGGCAAAAGCCCCGCGCCCATTGCTGTCACTGCCCTGCTCATGGCCCTGCCTTTGGTGCCTGTTTTGCGGTCGGTATCCGACTCGTTTTCTTTCGTGGTTTTAGTGACACCAACCTAGAGTTATCCACAAGCCCGCACAACGGGGGTTCGGAGTCGCCTGATCGGGGGTTCGGAGTCAGTCTTTCGGGGGTTCAGAGTCGCCTACCCTTATGAATTTGTGGTTTACCGATTGATTATAAAGGGAAAAATAACAAATCCTCTGCCCAGTAACACATAGATAACACAGATCTAACATTACAAAAAAATCGCCAACCCGGTGGAAATGCGGTAAAACCGCCGCACCACCCCCTTATTTTGCTTAGAAAATCCGCATGACATGCGCCTTTTTCTTCCATGTGACACCTTTTTCGGTATCATAAGGAAAACGCAGCACATCGAGCAGATTTCCCATGTCCAAGGACGGCACCCCCCTGCCCCCCTATTTCAACATCGACCCGGACGCGGCGCTGGCCGAGCTGGACTTACCCACAGGCACCCATGGCTTTGCCGCCATTGCCGAGGCCTGCACTCGCGGGCGCGCCGATCTGGCCAGCCGGGGCATGAACGAGGAAGGGCGCAAGACGCTGCGCCTGTTTTCCACTTGGGAGATCACCCGTTATCTGATCCCCGTCGCCCAGGCCCATTTCCGCCGCGTGCTGAAACAGAACCCCGACCTGCCCCAAGGCCGGTCGGAAACCGAGGGCGGCGCCAAGTGGTTCACGCTGGACGAGGTGCTGCGCCTGCGCGCGCATTTCGGGGCGCAGGGATCGAAGGCCAAGAACTATCTGCCCTACCGCCCCGCCGGGCAGCCTGCGAAACTGGTCGCTGTGGCCAATTTCAAGGGCGGCGTGGGCAAGACCAGCACGGCGGCGCATCTGGCCATGTCGGCCGCGCTCGATGGCTACCGGGTGCTGGTGATCGACCTCGACAGCCAGGGCTCGATGACCTCGATCTTTGGCGGCCGGGTCGAGGATGAATGGCAGACCGCCTTCCCGCTGCTGGCCCGTCATTACGGCGAATATCTGCGGGTCGAGAACCAGCGTCGGCTGGATCGGGGCGATGCGCCCCAGCCGCTGGACGAGGCGCTGAGTGCGGCCATGAAGATGACCGCGGGGGATGTGATCCAGTCCACCCATTGGCCCAATATCGACCTGATCGGCGCGCAGCTGAACCTCTATTGGGCCGAGTTCCAGATCCCGGTCTGGCGCATGGCCGCGCGCGGCTGGAAGCTGTGGGACGCGCTGACCGACCGGCTGGCCGCCGACGGAGTACTGGACGACTATGACCTGGTCTTCATCGACACGCCGCCCGCGCTGGGATACCTCACCATCAACGGTCTGGCAGCGGCGGATATCCTGCTGGTACCGCTGGGCGCCTCGTTCCTGGAGTTCGATTCCACCGGGCGCTTCTTCGACATGCTGCATTCGACTTTCGCCAGTATCGAGGATGGCGAGAACATGGCCGCCCGCGCGCTGGGTCGGCCCGAGATGGCGTTCGAATGGGATGCGGTGCGCGCGGTGGTGACCCGGTTCGACGGGGCGCAGCAGGGCGAGCTTTCGGCTCTGATGCAGGCTTATCTGGGCAAGACGCTCTCACCCCACCGACAGGATTTCACCGCCCTGATCGGTCAGGCGGGCGAACGGGTGCATGGCATCTACGAGGCCGATTACCGCGATTTCAACCGCGAGACCTATGCCCGGGGGCGCGAGACCTTTGATGCCACCTATGCGGCGTTCAAGCGGCTGTTGCTGGGGGTCTGGCGACGTGACGAACTGGCCGCACAGGCGGCAGCGGAATAACAGGGCCTAACAAGGGCAAACCCGGAGAGTAGAGATGGCAAAACGCAAGCGACTGAGCCCGGCACAACCGGTTTTCCTGGACGGTCCCGTGCCGGGCCAGCGGGCGCCCGAGACCAAGTCGATGCCGCTGGGCGCCGGTCAGGCGCCGATCGCCCAGGTGGCGGGCGATGCCTCGGCGCGGGCGGCGCTGGACGAGATGAGCCAGGTCATGGCCACGGCGCGGGCCGAAGGTCGGATGATCGAGCTGCTGCCGCTTGACGTGATCGACGAACGCCATCTGGTGCGCGACCGGCTGGAGCAGAACGAAGAGGAAATGTCCGCGCTGACCGACAGTCTGCGGGCGCGCGGCCAGCAGATGCCGGTCGAGGTGGTCCCCCTGCCCGATCCCGCTGGCGGGCGCACCCATGGCCTGATCTCGGGTTGGCGGCGGCTGACGGCGCTGCGCAGGCTCTATAAAGAGACATCAGACCCTAAGTTCGCCACTGTGCGTGCCATGGTGATTGCCCCCGAGACCGCCCAGGACGCTTATGTCGCGATGGTCGAGGAGAACGAGATCCGGGTGAATCTCAGCCATTACGAGCGCGCCCGGATCGCAGTGCGCGCGATGAAGGAAGGCGTCTACCCCAATCAGCGCGCCGCCTTGCAGGGGCTGTTTGGCAATACCACCCGCTCGCGCCGTTCCAAGATCGGCACCTTCATCCTGCTGGTCGAGGCATTCGACGCGGTGCTCTACTTCCCTTCGGCGATCTCCGAGAAGCTGGGCCTGGCGCTGGCGCGCGAGATGGTGCGCGATCCGGGCTTTGCCGATCTGCTCAAGGCGCGGCTCAAGGACAGCCCCCGCGACAGCGCCCCGGCCGAGATGCGCATCCTGGCCCAGGCGCTGGCCGAACGGCAGGCACCACCGCCCCCGCCGGCCGATCCCGAGCCCCCTGCCCGGCCCCGGCTGCGCTCGACCGCGCAGAACCCGGCAGCCGGCGAGCGGATCGTCACCCGGGTGACGCAGGGTATCGAAATGCGATTCACCCCCGATCAGGGTCGTATCGAACTGGTGGGCGAGGGCGTCTCGGATCGTCTGGCCGAGATGCTGGAAGACTGGCTAAAATCCCTTTGACAGGGTCTTTTCTCTTGCTCCAGATATCCTGGGAGAGCCGCGTTTTGCACGGCGGGGGCAGAGCCCCCACCTTGCCCCGCGATGTTTCGCGCGCGAAACATTTCAGTAGCCAAGCGCTCTAGCGCCCGACCCCGATATAGCACTCGAACCCGGCCTTGCGCGCGGCCTTTTCCGAATAGATGTTGCGCAGGTCTACCATGCGCGGGGTCTCCATCTTGCGCGCCATCTGCTTGAGGTCGAGGGCGCGGAATTCGTTCCATTCGGTCAGCAGCACCACCAGATCCGCCTTGCGCGCGGCCTGATAGGGGTCGTCCATCCATTTGACGCCGGGCAGCAGGGCCTCGCCCTCGGCCTGGCCCTGCGGGTCGACCACCCGCACCCGGGCGCCGCCGCCGATCAGGGTCGGCACGATGGTGAGCGACGGCGCCTCGCGCATGTCGTCGGTATTGGGTTTGAAGGTCACCCCCAGCACCGCGATGGTCTTGCCGTTGAAACTGCCGTCCAGCGCGTCGCGGATCTTCTCGACCATGCGGCTCTTGACCTCGTCATTGACCCGGATCACCGTTTCGGTGATCCGCATGGGAAAGGCATGGTCCTGCCCGATCCGCGCCAGCGCTGCGGTATCCTTGGGAAAGCACGAGCCGCCATAACCGGGACCGGCATGCAGGAACTTGTTGCCGATCCGGCCGTCCAGCCCGATACCGCGTGCCACTTCCTTGACATCGGCGCCGACCCGTTCGCACAGGCCCGCCACCTCGTTGATGAAGGTGATCTTGGTCGCGAGGAAAGCGTTGGCGGCGTATTTGATCATCTCGGCGCTTTCCAGATCGGTGGTCAGGATCGGAAAGTCGCGCAGATAGAGCGGCCGATAAATCTCGGCCATCACCTCGGCGGCGCGGGCGTTCTGGACGCCCACCACCACCCGGTCGGGTTTCATGAAATCCTCGATGGCCGCGCCCTCGCGCAGGAATTCCGGGTTCGAGGCCACGTCGAATTCCGTCTGCGGATTGGTCTTGGCAATCGCCTGCTTGACCTGCCGGTTGGTGCCCACCGGCACGGTGGATTTGGTCACCACCACGGTATAGCCGGTCAGGGCCTGCGCGATCTCTTCGGCGGCGGCCATCACATAGGTCAGATCCGCATGGCCGTCGCCGCGCCGGGTGGGGGTGCCCACCGCGATGAACACCGCCTCGGCCCCGTCCACGGCGGCGGCCAGATCGGTGGTGAAGCTCAGCCGCCCGGCGGCCACGTTCTTGGCCATCAGCGCATCAAGCCCCGGCTCGTAGATCGGCACCTCGCCGGCATTCAGCCGGCCGATCTTGCTCGCGTCCTTGTCGACGCAGATCACGTCATGTCCGAAATCGGAAAAACAGATGCCGGAGACCAGGCCCACATAGCCGGTTCCGATCATGGCGATCCGCATAACCCCTACCTCTCTTGTCGCGCCGGGCTGCTCTTCCGGCCTGTTTACAATCGGCGGATCCGACGCCTGTTGCAACGCCCCTCTGCGGTGCCGGCTCAGATCCGGTAATAGTCGCGATACCAGTCGACGAAATGCTGCATACCGGTGGCCAGCGGCGTGTCCATCCCGGCGCCGGTCAGGTCGCGCAAGAGCCGGGTCTCGGCCCGGTGGCGGGCACGTCGCCGGGCTGCATCGGCAGCATCCGCATCCGGGCCTGCTGGCCGCAGGCGGTTTCGATGGCGCGGATGAAGGCCATCACCTCGACAGGCTGGCTGGCGCCGATATTGACCACGCGAAACGGCGCCACCGGGCTGAGACTGTTGTGATCGCCCACCGGCACCGGGTCGGGTGCGGCCTCGGCCAGGCCCAGGATGGCGCCGACCAGATCGTCGATATAGGTGAAGTCGCGCCGCATCCGGCCGTTGTTATAGACGTCGATCGTCTCGCCGCTCAGGATGGCGCGGGTGAATTTGAAATAGGCCATGTCGGGCTGGCCCCAGGGGCCGTAGACGGTGAAGAAGCGGAACATCGTCACCGGCAGGCCATAGAGATGGGCATAGGAATGCGCCATCGTCTCGTTTGCCTTCTTGGTGGCGGCGTAAAAGGACATCTGGCTGTCGGCCTTGTCGGTCTCGGCATCGGGCATCGCGGTATTGGCGCCATAGACCGAACTGGTCGAGGCCAGCAGCATGTGCTCTGGCGGATGGGCGTGGGCGGCCTCGATCAGCTCGTAAGTGCCCAGCAGATTGGCCTCGACATAATCGCGCGGCGCCTCGATCGAATGGCGCACGCCGGCCTGGGCGGCCAGGTGGATGACGCGGGCGGGGCGGTGCGCGGCAAAGAGATCGGCCAGCAGGCCGGGGGTTTCCAGCTTGCCGATGACGGGGACAAACTCCGGCCGGGCCTCGAGCTGCGCCAGCCGCGCCCGTTTCAGCGCCGGGTCGTAATAGGGGTTGAGAGAGTCGAGCCCCACCACCCGCCAGCCCGCCGCCAGCAGGCGCAAGCTCAGGTGATAGCCGATGAAGCCGGCGGCGCCGGTGACGAGGGTGGTTCGCATATATGATCTCTAGAGGGAAATCCGGATTGCGGTCAAACCCTTGCGGGGAAACAGGCGCCGTCGGTCGTGGCGGTTTGTGCGATCTGGGATGTTGTGATTTCGAGACGGGGCAAATATCACGGGAGAAAGAGCACACCGGCAAGATCACGTCGGAAATTCCACACCGGGAAATCACGGGGCAGGAGGGCCAGATGATGGACGCTATGAAGTTTGCGCGGACGATTACGCCTGTCATCCTGTGCGGCGGTTCGGGCATGCGGCTGTGGCCGCTGTCGCGCAAGAGCTATCCCAAGCAGTTCTCGCGCCTGATCGGGGACAGTTCGCTGTTCCAGGCCTCGGTCCGGCGGATGAGCGGCGAGGGCTTTGCCGCTCCGGTGGTGCTGACCAATTCCGATTTCCGCTTCATCGTGACCGAGCAGCTGCTCGAGGCCGGTATCGACCCGGCGGCGGTGCTGATCGAACCCGAGGGTCGCAACACCGCGCCGGCCATCCTGGCGGCGGCGCTGTGGCTGCAGGCGCAGGATCCCGAGGGGCTGATGCTGGTCGCGCCCTCGGATCACGTGGTGCCCGACCCCGAACTGTTCCGCCGGATGATCGCCTCGGGCGTCGCGGCGGCCGAGGAGGGCCAGCTGGTCACCTTCGGGGTCGAGCCAACGCGGGCCGAGACGGGCTATGGTTATCTGGAGCTGGAGGCGGCACCCGATGGGGCTGTTACCGGCCCGGTGTCCGATGGGGCCGTTACCGGCCCGGTGCCCTTGCGCCGCTTCATCGAGAAACCGGATGCCGAGGCTGCCGCCCGGATGATGGCGACGGGGCGGCATCTGTGGAATGCGGGCCTGTTCCTGTTTTCGCCGGGGGCGATCCTCGCCGCTTTCGAGACCCATGCGCCCGAGATGATCGCGCCGGTGCGGCAGGCGGTCGAGACGGGGCGCCCGGATTTGGGCTTCTTCCGTCTGGCGCCCGAACCCTGGGCCGGGCTGGCCGATATCTCGATCGACTACGCGGTGATGGAGAAGGCCGACAATCTGAGCGTTGTGCCCTTTGGGCAGAGCTGGTCCGATCTGGGGGGTTGGGATGCGGTCTGGCACGAGATGGACCGGGATGCGCGCGGGGTCGCCCTGTCGGGGCAGGCCACGGCGATCGATTGCGAGAATTCGCTGCTGCGGTCTGAGGACGATACCCTTCAGGTGGTCGGGATCGGGCTGAAGGATACCGTGGTTGTCGCCATGCCCGACGCGGTGCTGGTCGCCGCCGCCGGGCGGACGCAGGATGTGAAACTGGCGGTGGCGGCGCTGAAGCGCAAGCAGGTCAAACAGGCCGAGACCTTTCCCAAGGATCACCGCCCCTGGGGCTGGTTCGAAAGCCTGGTGATCGAGGACCGGTTCCAGGTCAAGCGCATCATGGTGCATCCCGGTGCCGCCCTGAGCCTGCAAAGCCACCATCACCGCGCCGAGCACTGGATCGTGGTGCAGGGCACCGCCAAGGTTACGGTGGGCGATACCGTCACCCTGGTGAGCGAGAACCAGTCGGTCTATGTGCCGCTGGGGGCGATCCACCGGATGGAAAATCCGGGCAAGGTGCCGATGGTGCTGATCGAGGTTCAGACCGGCAGCTATCTGGGCGAGGACGACATCATCCGGTACGAGGATGTCTATGCCCGGCAGTGACGCGGCCTGCCTGTCCGGCCCTTGACAGGGTCTGATATCGCCGGTCAGCGGCGGTGGAACAGGAAACCGATCGTCTGGAACACCAGGTCGAAATCGTAGCAGACATTGCGCCGCCGCTGATAGATCAGGTCGAGACGGGCCTTGCGCGGTACGCAGCTGCGGGCATAGACCAGATCGGTCTCCTCGCGGGTCTTGCAGCGCGCCAGCAGCATGGTTTCGTGCTTGTGATAGACCAGCGTGGCCAGGCCGGTGACGCCGGGGCGCGATTTCAGGACCTCGGAATAGATCTCGGGAAACTGCTCGACATACTGGCGCAGGGGCGGGCGCGGACCGACAAAGCTCAGGTCGCCGCGCAGGATGTTCCACAGCTGGGGCAGCTCGTCCAGGCGCTTGGAACGCAGCCAGGCCCCGGTGGGGGTGATGCGGTTGACCTTGTCGCCGCCCGAGACGCCCGAATCCTCGTCGACCTCGGTCATGGTGCGCAGTTTCCACAGCGCAAAGGGCTCGCCCATCCCCTTCATCCGCTCGGCCACGTAAAAGACCGGCCGCCCCTGGCGGATCAGCAGCCAGACCAGCAGCGCGATGATGAAGGGCCAGAGCAGAAGCACCAGCAGGGAGGCGAAGAACAGATCGAAAAGACGTTTGCCAAAAGTCATCTTGAGTCCTGAATATTCCCGATATCCGGCTCTAAACTGCGCCATTGCGCAACAAGACAGGCCGGAGAGGCCTCTTCGGCCGCCACCGGAGACAGCCGGTTCAGCGAGGTGGTGTCAAGCTGAACCTGGGCGATCGTGCCCGGCTGCGGCAGGCGCGGGGTCCAGTGCAGCCCGGCGGCGTCCAGCAGGTTGCCCATTTCCACCATGCCGGGGGCCGCGATATTCAGCACCGGGGGCAGGTCGGGGACCAACATCAGATCGAACAGGACCCGGGCCAGGCTGCGCGGGCCGATATAGCTGCGTCTCGGGGTGTGCCCGTCGGGGAACCGGTCCAGCGCGATCTTTGGCGTCCACTTGCCCAGAACAGCGTCTATTCCGGCGATATTGCCGATCCGCAGACAGCAGCAGGACACCCCGCTTGCCCGGGCCAGCTCGGTGGCGCGTCGTTCCATCTCGAGCTTGGCGCGGCCATAGGCATTGGTGGGCCGGGTCGAGGCCCGTTCGGACAGCAGACCGGCCTGATTGCCGTAAACCGCCGCCGAAGAGGCCAGCAGAACCCGGGCGCCGGTCTGCGCGCCGGCCCGGACCGCCGCCAGGGCAAGGTCGATATTGTCGTCCAGCGTCGTGCCCGGGCTTTCGCGGCCGGGGATCACGCCGGACAGGCACAGAATGGCCTTGCGGCCGCGGGCGGCGGCGATCAGCCTGTCGGGTTCCGTCAGCGGATCGAAGCTGACCCAGTTGTGCCGCTCTGCGGTCACGGGCTTGCGCGTATGCCACAGGATATGGTTCTGGGATATTTCCGGTTTCCAGACGCTACGCAGGATTCTGCCGATCCGTCCGGTCGCTCCGAGAACCAAGATATCGGGAAATTGCATGGGTGTTCTTGTAAGCGTTGACGGATCCTTCGATGCCGGTATTGTGCGCACACTCCAATGGCAAAAACCATTAACTTTACACATAGGCCGATCTTACTGATGAAGCATGTTGCAAAAACCGCCATCCTTCTGGGGGTGCTGCTGACTCTCTTCGGATGCGGCCGCCTGCCGGCCGGTGCCCCGGCCAGCAGCGAGATCATCGATCAGGTCCAGGAAGAGAGCGGCGAATTCGCGTTGTATCTGGTCAATCGCGCCTTTTTGCCCACCGTGTCGCAATGGCCGGCGACCGGTCGGCAGGAGCACCTGTCCTGGCTGAGCCGGAGCCAGGGGGCCAAGACCCAGATCATCCAGCCCGGCGACACGCTGACCCTGCAGATCTGGGACAGCAGCGAAAACTCCCTGCTGACCACCGAGACGCAGCGCGCGGTGCCGCTGGAACAGGTGCGGGTGGCCTCGAACGGCACCGTCTTCGTGCCCTATGTCGGCGATATCAGCGTGATCGGCATGACCCCGGACCTGGCCCGCGAGCGGTTGCAGAGCGATCTGGAGGCGATCGTGCCCTCGGCCCAGGTACAGCTGAGCATGAAGGAAGGCCGCGGCAACTCGGTCGAGCTGGTCGGCGGTGTCTCCCGGCCGGGATCCTATCCGATGCCCGACCGCAACTATACGGTCCGCAGCCTGCTGTCGGATGGCGGCGGGGTGTCGGCGGAACTGGTCAACCCGCAGATTCGCCTGGTGCGCGGCAACGCGATCTATGGCACCTCGGTCGAGCGGCTGCTGGACACGCCGTCCTATGACACGCTGCTGCGCGGCGGCGATCAGGTCTTTGTCGAGGAGGACCAGCGTTACTTCCTGTCCTTCGGCGCCACCGGCAAGGAGGATCTGCACCCCTTTACCCGCGATGACCTGTCGGCGATGGACGCGGTGTCGATCATTGGCGGTGTCAATGACAGCCGGGCCGACCCCAAGGGCCTGCTGATCCTGCGGGAATATCCCGCCGCTGCGGTCAGTCCGGGCACCCGCGGGCCGCGCAACACGCGGGTGGTGTTCTCGATCGACCTGACCACGTTCGACGGGCTGTTCTCGGCGCGCAACTTCAAGATCAACCCCAACGACCTGGTGCTGGCGACCGAGGCGCCGATCAACGATGTGCTCACCATCTCGAACGTGATCGGCAACTTCTTCGGGGTCTTCAGTCGCGCGGGCGTGCTGTAACGGTCTGCTCCGATATCCGGGCCCGGCGGAAAACCGCCGGGTCTTTCACGCTGCGGGCCGGGCGCGAGGCGGCGTTGTAACATAGTTTCAGCTCCGGGGATCCGCGCTTGGCAAACTGCGGCTTTATGGATAAGACCGAAATCGGTTAACTGATTGACAGATATTTGTAATGAGATGCGCTTTGATCGTTCCAGCGACCGGTAGAGGGACGCGTATGCGTTCGGATATGCCGACGGTTCCAGACATGATCGCAGGCGCCCTGCATGTGGTGCGCAGGCCCTTTCCCACGCTGTGTACAAGCGGTGGGGAAAACGGCTTTTCAGGCTCTGATGCGGCAGGAACGGCGCGGGCTGTCGCTTGGCCACGTGCCCGAGTGGAAAACGGATAAGCAACCGGAGAGAACGGACGATGTGTGGAATTGTCGGCGTATTGGGGCATCACCAGGCCGCCCCGATCCTGGTCGAGGGGCTCAAGCGCCTCGAATACCGCGGCTATGACAGCGCGGGGATCGCGACCGTCGATGGCGGGCGGCTGGACCGGCGCCGGGCTCTGGGCAAGCTGATCAATCTCAGCGACCTGCTGGTGCACGAGCCGCTGGCCGGCACCTCGGGGATCGGCCATACCCGCTGGGCCACCCATGGCGCCGCGACCACCCAGAACGCGCATCCGCATGCCCGGGGCAAGGTGGCGGTGGTCCATAACGGGATCATCGAGAATTTCCGCGCCCTGCGCGAATTCCTGGCCGACCAGCAGATCACCCCCGAGACCGAGACCGATACCGAGACCGTTGCCATGCTGTGCGACTGGTATCTGGCACAGGGCGAGACCCCGGTCGAGGCCGCCAAGAAGACGGTGGCGCGTCTGGAAGGCGCCTATGCGCTGTGCTTCCTGTTCGAGGGCGAGGAAGACCTGATCGTGGCCGCGCGCAAGGGCAGCCCGCTGGCGGTGGGCTGGGGCGAGGGCGAGATGTTCGTCGGCTCGGATGCGCTGGCGCTGGCGCCGATGACAGACCAGATCACCTATCTCGAAGAAGGCGACATGGCGATCGTGACCCGCGCGGGGGCCGACTTCCTGGATGCCGACCAGCAGCCGGTCGCGCGCCAGCGCAAGACCGTGCATGTGGATGCGACCGCCGCCGACAAGGGCGGATATCGCCATTTCATGGCCAAGGAGATCGCCGAACAGTCCACCGTGCTGGCCGAGGCGGTGAAATATTACCTCAGCAAGCGCGAGGGGCAGCACCTGCTGGAGACCCGGCTGGATTTCGCCGGGATCGACCGGGTGGTGATGGTGGCCTGCGGCACCGCCTCGCTGGCCTGTTTCACGGCCAAATACTGGTTCGAGCAGATCGCCAAGCTGCCGGTCGAGGTCGATATCGCCTCGGAGTTCCGCTATCGCGAACCGCCGATTTCCGACCGCACGCTGGCGCTGTTCGTCAGCCAGTCGGGCGAGACCGCCGATACGCTGGCGGCGCTGCGTTATTGCGCGGGCAAGGCGGGCAGCATCGTGTCGATCGTCAATGTCGCCGAAAGCTCGATCGCGCGCGAAAGCGATCTGGCGCTGCCGATCCTGGCCGGACCCGAGATCGGGGTCGCCTCGACCAAGGCGTTCACCTGCCAGCTGGTCGTGCTGGCGGCACTGGCCTTGCAGGCGGCGCGGCAGCGCGGTGTACTGGACCAGGCGGCGCTGGCGACACATGTGGACCATCTGATGCGGGTGCCGGGGCAGGTGTCCGATGCGATGACCTGCGAACCGCAGGTGCACGCGATCAGCTCGCAGCTGGCCCGGTTCAAGGATGCGATTTTTCTGGGCCGCGGGGCGATGTATCCGCTGGCGCTGGAAGGGGCGCTCAAGCTCAAGGAGATCAGCTATATCCATGCCGAGGGCTATGCCAGCGGCGAGCTGAAGCACGGACCCATCGCGCTGATCGACGACGAGATGCCGGTGGTGGTGCTGGCCCCCGATGACGAGATGTTCGACAAAACAGTCTCTAACATGCAGGAAGTGATGGCCCGGGGCGGGCGGATCGTGATGGTCAGCGACCCGGCCGGGATCAACAAGGCCGGCGGTGGCATCTGGCAGACCGTGGCGATGCCGCGGGTGGACGGGCCCTTTGCCCCCATCGTCTATGCGGTGGCGGTGCAGCTTCTGGCCTATCACACGGCGGTGGAAAAGGGCACCGATGTGGACCAGCCCCGCAACCTGGCCAAATCGGTGACCGTGGAATAGCGAAACCCCCTTCATAGGGCCTGTATAGAGCCTGTTTCCGACCGGATCTCAGCTCTGGCCGCGCAGGCCGCGCAGCATGGCGCTGGCCCGGCGCATCAGCTTCAGCCAGGCGATCGGATAGAGCCCCGCCCGCGACGCCCAGTCGGTGGGCGGCGTGCGCGGGGTGGGGATCACCGGCTGCCCCGTGCGCACGGGGGCCTGCGGCATCAGGCTGTCCAGCGGCGTTCCCGCGCCGCTGCGCAGGAATTCGGCATCGCCCCGGCGGATCAGCGCGGAGAGGATATCCAGATCCAGCTGCGGCGCATGCAGGTGCTGATCAATGCCCCGGCGGTTGAGATCCTGACCCATCAGGTCGCGCTGGTGGCGACCGGGTTCGAACGGATAGCGCTGGCCGCCATTGTAGAAGTCGATCCCGGTCAGGATGATGCGCCGCGCCCCCATGCCATGCGCCATCAGGGCGGCATAGGTGCCGGTGGTCGGCTTGCGGTCGTGCCGGGCCATCAGGGCGGCGACCTCGGCCTCGATCGCGGCGTCACGATAGCGCATCACCCGGTAGCAGGCGCCGAACCGGCGCTGCCCGGCGCGGATGACGGCGGGGTTGTGGCTGCTCCAGGCCGCCAGGTCGTAATCCGCGCGGCATCGCCAGAGGGTTTCGAACATGAAGGGCGCCACCCGCGGATCGCCGCCCATGAAGGCGAGATCCACCCGGCGGCCCAGATAGTGCATCGGCTCGAAGAAGAAATTGTTGGTGCGGACAATCCGGTCGGTGACCAGCACCTGGCCGGGGATCAGCCGGGTCAGGGACAGGCCGCCGCCGGCCACGACAAAGGTGTCGGATGTCATTTCCGGTCGTCCGGCTGTCCCGCGCGCGGTGCCGCCCGCAGCGTGTCGGCCATGGCCCGGAGCGCGCCATGCCCGCCCGGATGCGGCAGGATCCAGTCGGCCAGTCCCAGGATCTCGGGATGGGCATCCGAGGGGCAGGCCGACAGGCCGGCCTGCTCCATCGCCGCGCGGTCGTTGATGTCGTTGCCCACATAGAGAAGCTGGCCCCAGTCCAGCCCGTGCCGGGACAGCCAGCCGGACAGGGCGGCCACCTTGTCGTCGGTGGCGTTCTGGACCTCGATCTGCAGTTTCTCGGCCCGGCGCAGCACCACCGGGTTGCGCTCTTTCGACAGGATCATCAGCCGCCAATGCCCGGCCTCGCGCAGCAGCGAGAGGCCCATGCCATCGCCGCGCGAGGTGCGCACGCTTTCGACCCCGTTCTGGTCGGTGATCACCAGATTGTCGGTATGCACCCCGTCGAAATCCATCACCACCGCGCGGATACGGCCGAGACGATCCGCCGCCGGGCTGTCCAGCCCGTGGCTGCGCGCCAGCTGGCTGCACAGGTCGAGATCGCGCAGGCTGTCGATCTCGACCGCCGGGTGATCCACCGGGCAGAGCGCCACCCGGCCGCAGAACCGGTTGCCCACCCGTTCAAAGGCGTCGGCCCGCACGCAATAGATCGCGCCGCTTTCGCGAAAGGCGGGCGGCAGGTCCTGGCGGCGCATCCTGGGGCCGGTCTCGTCATGATTGATGCCGGTGCCGAACCCCTGGGCATCGGGGCGCCAGAGGAACGAGTGATCCTCGATCACCGAGATCGCGCAATCGGCGCCCTGGCCCCGCATCGCGGCCAGGCAGGCCTCGATATCCTCGCCGGTGGTGAAGGGCGAGGTGCATTGCAGGAACACCAGCCGCTCCAGCGCCGGCAGATCGGCGCGCACCGGGCCGAGCGCGTGCAGCCAGCCGGATTCGGAACTGGCGGTGTCTCCGGCCAGATCGGCGGGCCGGTGGATGATCCGGGCGCCATGCAGGCGGGCCTCGGTGGCGATGGCGGCATCGTCGGTCGAGACATAGACCGCCTCGACCGAGGGCGCGGCACGGCCCGCGCGCACGGCGCGTCCGATCAGCGAGACGCCGCCGACGGGGCGCAGGTTCTTGCCGGGGATGCCCTTGGACCCGCCACGGGCCAGGATGATGCAGGCGGTGGCCTCGGGGGCGGGGGCTGTGCCGGTCATGTCGATACTCTGTCGTCTTGCGCATTTGGCGCCGCGGGGTCGGGTCGCGCCCAAGCGCCGCGGGCAGGCGGGCGCGGGGTCCGGGCGCCGCAGTCCGGTTACCTTTACAAACCGGGGGGCGCTGTGTAAATCCTTCGTGGATCTTGGATTTACCGGTTTTGCAGGATGCTTTTGCAGCTCAAGAACTCGTCTCTGGGTCGGGCGTTGTGGCGGCTGCGTCGGGCGGTCTGGCGGCTGGGCAAACGGGCGGCGCCGGTCTATGAACGGATCCCGTCTCCGGCGCATCTGAAGGCGGCCAACCGTGCCCATAACCGGGAACAGCAGCGCATCCTTGAAGATTTCGAACGCGGAGACAGCTGAGTTCATGACCCGGCCCCGACGCCTGCTGATCCTGTTCGGCGATGATTCCACCCTGTTCTTTGCCACCCGGATGCGGGCCCAGTTGCGCGCGGCCGACCCGGTGGCCGAGGTGACGCTGGGCGCCTTTGCCGACGAGCTGGCCCTGTCGCCCCGGCAGCTGGCGCTGCATGTGCCCGAGGGGGATTACACGGTGCTGGACCTTGCCGGGCTGACGGCGGCGGCGCGGGCGCCGGATCTGGATGCCATCATCGTCTGCAAGGTGCCCCGGGTGCTGACCGATCTGCTGATGGATCCCGCCTATCGCCAGAGCAGCGCCCGGCCCCGGATCATCGCCTTTCTGCCCGGGCTCGATTTCTTTCCCGACCGGGGCATGCGCAACCGGCTCTATTGCGACAGTGTCTATCTGTTCCCCCGCGATTACCTGCCACGGTTCCGGGCGTTGCAGGCCGCGGAACTGCCGCCGCATGATCCGGGCGGGCCGGGAAAGGCCCGGCGGGTGGGGTTCGGGCACCCGGCCTGTCTGCGCCCCGAGCGGGCCACGCCACCCGCGCTGCCCGACGGGGATATCTATTTCTTTGCCCAGGCGCTGTCGCCCTCGACCCGGCGGGGACGGCTGCACATGCTGCGGGTGATGGCGGCCCTCGCCCGGTCCAACCCGGAGCGGACCGTGTGGATCAAGCTGCGCCACCTGCCCGAAGAGAACACCACCCATGTGCACAGGGAGCGGTTCAGCTATCCGGACCTGATGAAGGCGCTCGCGGTGCCGGACAATCTGCGCCTGACCGCCTGCGACATGGACAGCGCGCTGGCCCAGGCCGCGATCGGGATCGTCTGCACCTCGACGGCGGCGATGGACCTGGTGCGGGCAGGGGTGCCGACGATGGTGCATCTGGACTATGTCGATGCCTATGTCGATCCCCTGGTGCCGCCGATGCGCGCCCTGTTCGAGGCCAGCAACCTGGTCGTCTCGCTGCGCGATCTGCTGCACCTGCGCTATCGGGCGCCCGATCCCGGCTGGGTCGACGACATGTTCTGTCCCCCCGATCTGGGCGCCCGGGTCCTGCACGAGATCGACGCGGATGCGGCGCCCCGGCCCGAGGGGAGTGTTTGACACATATGGAAGGTCCGGGGTAACTCTCGGCTCAAGTCCGGGCAGAAAATCCCGACCCCCCAATTCTTTTAGGATTTCAATATGACGCAAGAAACCCGACCCGTTCAGATCATCGCCGAGATCGGGTGCAATCACAAAGGGGACATGGACATTGCCAAGGAGCTGATCCGCGTCGCGGCCACGGTGTGCAATGCCGATGTCGCCAAGTTCCAGAAACGCCATAACCGAGAGCTGCTGTCGCCCGAGGCTTATGACACCCCGCATCCGGTGCCGGCCAATGCCTATGGCGACACCTATGGGGCGCATCGCGAGTTCCTGGAATTCGACACCGATCAGCACCAGGAGCTGATCGAGACCTGCAAGGCCCATGGCATCGCCTATTCCACCAGCGTCTGGGATCTGACCTCGGCGCGCGAGATGGCGGCGCTGAACCCGACCATGCTCAAGATTCCCTCGGCCACCAACCTGCATTACGAGATGCAGAACTTTCTGTGCGAGAATTTCGCCGGGGAGATCCATGTCTCGACCGGCATGTCCACGGGCAAGGAAATCGCCGATCTGGTGCAGTTCTATGCCGAGCGGGGCCGGGCCGGGGATCTGGTGATCTACAGCTGCACCTCGGGCTATCCGGTGGCCTTCGAGGATATCTGCCTGTTCGAAATCTGCAATCTGATGGAAAAGTTCGGCTCCACGGTCAAGGGCATCGGCTTTTCCGGGCATCATCTGGGCATTGCCGCGGATGTGGCCGCGCTGGCGCTTGGCCGCCGGATGGAGGCCGAGGGCAAGGGCCGGTTCACCCATATCGAACGCCACTTTACCCTGGACCGCACCTGGAAGGGCACCGACCACGCCGCCAGCCTGGAACCCGACGGGCTGCGCCGGTTGTGCCGGGATGTGCGCAATGTCGATCAGGCGCTGGCCTACAAGCGTGCAGAGATCCTGCCGGTGGAGCAGGTGCAGCGCGACAAGCTCAAATGGACGGCATCCTGACCCGGTCTGAACCGGGCCGGTCGGCAGGGTCGCAGGCCGCATTTATTTATTTGCAACCTTGCCGAAATCGGCCTACCGAAGGGCCGATGTCAGACGTTTCATTTTAAGATCATTATGTAAGATATGTCAGAACAGCCAAGCCGCGAGCCGCGTCCGCAAGGAGACGAGGCGTGACAGACAAGGTGATATTTCGCTGTGCTGTATCCGCCGCGGTGGGGATCGGGCATCTGATGCGCTGCCGGGAAATGGCGCGATATCTGCAATCCCTGGGCGGGCAGGCGGTGCTGCTGGGGCCGCCCGAGACGCTGCGCTCGGATCAGGATGCGCGCTTGTTCGCCGACTGGATCGAGGTGCCCGAACGCGGCAGCTCGGCCGAGGATGCGGCCCGGCTGGTGGCGCTGTGCCGGGACCATGCCACCCCCTATGCGGTGATGGACGATTATCGCGGCGATCCCGAATATCAGCAGATCCTGCGCGATGCGGGCCTGCGCTGGCTGCAGCAGTTTGATGCCAGTGCCCCCTGGGAATTTCAGCCCGACCTGCTGGTCAATGCCAGCCCCTATGAGCGGCGCGAACAATATCTGCCCTGGCTGAAGGAGCCGGCGCGCACCCGGACCCTGTTCGGGCCGCGCTACGCGGTGCTGCGCCCGGCCTTTGCAGGCATCGCCGCGCGGGCCGACGGGCGCCCGGTGCGGCGCGTCCTGGTGGCCTTTGGCGGCGGCGACGACCGGGGCGCCATCGCCACCGCGATCGCGGCGCTGGCGGGCCGTCTGGGGCCGGATGTGACATTGGTGATCGTGTCGGGGGCGGGCAACCCGCGCCGCGAGGCGGTTGCCGCCGAGGTGGCGGCCCTGCCCGCGGGCCAGGCCGAGTTTCATGTCAATCCGCCCGACATGGCGGGGCTGATGCGGGACTGCGACCTGGCGGTGATCGGCGGTGGCACGATGAGCTACGAGGCGGCGATCTGCGGCCTGCCGATCGTGTTCATGGGACTGGCCCCCAATCAGGAGCGGCCCTGCCGGGGCTGGCAGGAACTGACCGGGGCCCGTTATCTTGGCCAGGTCGGGGCGGTGACGCCGTTGGAACTGCACGCGGCCGTGGCCGCGCTGGTCGAGGATGATGCCGCACGGACCGCGATGGCGGCCGAGGGGCGACGCTTGGTGGACGGGCAGGGGACCAGACGGCTGGTCGAGGCCCTGCTGGAACGGGAAAGAGAACACGCATGAGTACTCAGAAGAAGATCATGGTGCTGGGCACCAATGCCGGTCAGGCGGATCTGATCCGCCACATGAAGGATCGCGGCTGGTTCGTGATCGGCGTCTCTCCGGTCGCCGGCGAGTCCGGGCAGGCCTATTGCGATGTGGTCGAGGCGATCAACATCGTCGACCTGGACGCGCTGGCCGAGGCGGCGCAGCGCCATCAGGTCGATCTGGTCTATTCGATCTCGTCCGATATCGCGATGACCTCGGTGGTGGCCCTGTCCGAGCGCCTGGGCCTGCCGCATTTCTATGACAGCGATTTCATCGCGCTGCTGGACAACAAGGCGGCACTCAGGGCGTTCCTGAAAGAGCACGACCTGAGCCCGGTGCCCTTTGTCGAGGTAAGCGACCCGGCGGCGGCGGCGGGCTGGGATCATTTCCCCTGCATGGTCAAGCCCACCGATGCCCAGGGCCAGCGCGGCGTGGTGCGTATCGACCGGGCCGAGGATCTGGAACCCGCGATCACCCGGGCGATCGGCTTCTCGCGCAGCCGCAAGGCGATTGTCGAGGGCTTTCTCGAAGGGGTCGAGATCTCGTGCAACGTGATGGTCTGCGGCGGCCAGGTGCGGATGAAGGTGCTGTCCGAGCGCCTGGTGCACGGGCCCCATGCGCTTGGCGTGCCGCGCGGGCATCTGGTGCCCTGCAAGGATGTCAGCGAAGACAACCAGCGCGCCGCGCTGGAGCTGGTCGACGGGATCATCGCGGCGATGGGAACCCGGGACGGGGTGCTGTATTTCCAGATGATCGTGACCCCGGAGGGTCCGCGCGTGGTGGAGATTGCGCCGCGGCTGGACGGCTGCCACATGTGGCGCCTGATCCGGGCGGCGGAACAGGTCGATCTGATCGCCATGACCATGGATTGCCTGACCGGCGAGGGCACGCCCGGGGTGCTGCCCAACAATGGCGAGGGCGACCGCCACGGGCGCGACATGGAGCTGATGTTCCAGCAGATGGCGCCGGGCGCGGCCTTCGACCCCGGGCGGTTCCCCCAGCCCGAGGGCGCGATCTATCACGAGTATCGCTATGAGGCGGGGCAGGAGGTGCGCCCGGTCAACGGCACGCTCGAGGTGGTGGGCTATTACGTGAGGGAGACCCCATGAGCGGAGCCGTCGCCTCGGGCCTGATCGCGGTCACCGGCGCCTCGGGGTTTATCGGGCGCTATCTGTGCGCCGATCTCGAGGCGGCCGGATACCGGGTGCGCCGGTTGGGACGCGGACCGGCGGAACAGCCGGACGACCGACAGACCGATTACAGCCGCGACAGCCTGGTGGCGGCGCTGGATGGGGCCGATGCGGTGATCCACCTGGCGGGGCGGCGGATGACCCGCGAAGACGCGCCGATGGAGCTGGCCCCGTTCTGGGAGCCCAATGTCGCGGCGATCGGCGACCTGGTGCATGCCGCGCGCGAGAACGGGCTGCAAAAGATCGTGCTGGCCTCGACCATCGCGGTCTATTCGCCCGCCAGCGGCCTGCCCTATCGCGAAACCGCGCCGGCGCGTCCGATCAATGCCTATGCCTTGTCGAAACTGATGGCCGAGCAGCATCTGGAGATGCTGACCCGGGCCCGCGGGCCGGCGGCGGTGGCGCTGCGGCTGGCGGCGGTCTATGGCCATGGTGAAAAGGGCACGCCCGCCTTGATGCGGTTTGTAGGCCAGGCCAGCGCGGGGGAAACCATCGTGCTGACCGGCAATGCCGATTACCGCATCGACCAGCTTTACGTGCGCGATGCCACGGCGGCATTCCTGGCGGCGCTGCGCGGCGCGGCGACAGGGGTCTGCAATATCGGCGGCGGCCGCGCCATCCCGGTGGGCGAGATCGCCGAAACCGTCAATGCGGTATTCGGCAACGCGGGCAATATCCGCTATGACACCGACAGCGACACGCCGATGCCAGAAACGGCGATGGCGCTGGACGAGGCGGAGCGGATGCTCGGCTGGGCGCCGGGCTTTTCCCTGCGCGCGGGGCTTGAGGATTTCGAGCGCATGCAGCGACAGGCGGGGGGCCGCGCGGAATAGCCATGTCCCGCCGGTGTTGCGGAACCCGGCCTTGGCCGTGCTCTGACATGGCGGCCTTGCAGGCGTGCCGCCCGATGCGTCGGAAATTTGAGGATCAGGGGTCGGAATGGAACGACTGACGACAAGAGTGCTGCGGCGGCTGGGGCGTTTGAAAGACGACGCCCGGCGGAGCTTTTCGACCGTGTCCGTCAATGACGAGGACGTGCCGGGGCAGCCGGTCGAGACGTTCCTGATTACCGCCGGGCAGGGGGCGGATACGCCGTCCCTGCAGATTTTCGGCGATCCGATGCACAAGAGCCGCAAGAAGCTGTTGCAGGAATACGGCCAGCAGCCGCTGGAGGACTATCTTGCCGCCGAGGCGCGCCACGGGATCGGCAATTACGTGCTGGTCGACCAGAGCGGGGACGGCCTGCGCATCATCACCGCACCGGGATATTGCGGCGGCTATTTCTGTGCCCGGGACGGTCGGTTCGTCGCCGGATCGACCCTGTCCGCGGTGTTGCGCGACCTGCCGGGGCCGGTCGAGATGGATCCGTTCGGGATCTGTTTCTGGTTCAGCTACGCGCCCCAGAGCAATTTCAACCAGATGCCCTTCACCACGGTGTTCAAGGATGTTCTGCGGCTTGTGCCGGGCGCGGTGCTCGAGCTGCGCAATGGGCGGGTGAGCGAGAATTACAGCTATCTGTCCCGCCCGTCGCCGTTGAAAAAACCGATTTCCTTTGAAAGCGCGTTCAAGGACGTGATGGCGCAGCTGGCGCGCTATTACGGCAGCCGCGGCACCAACAAGATCGGGGTGATGTTCTCGGGCGGGGTGGACAGCCTGCTGATCTATCTCGGCCTGCGCTGGAAGATGGGGGTGGAGCGGATCCGCAACTTCTCGGTCGAGTTCTCGGGCAGCAACGGGCCCTCGCGCGCGGTGCCGGTCAGCAACCAGCTGGATATCGACCTGGAAATCCTGCCCGAGACCACATGGGACCGGCCCGAGGTGCAGGCCGGGATCATCGACATGATGCGCCAGGAAGTCATCAGCGCGCGCAGTGTGCACCTGGCCCTGCTGGGGCAGGACCTGACCGATACCGACCTGTTGCACGGGCAGAACATGGATGCGCTGGTCAATACCAACATGACCATCCTGCATGCCAATCACGAACTGGGCTTTCTGTCCCGCGCCAAGACCCGCAGCATCAAGACCAATGCCGAGAAGGTCCTGCAATACGAGGCGTTCCTGACCAATCTCCAGTTCACCGACGAGTTTCTGGAAAACCCGGTCTTTCAGCGCCGGACGATGGATTTCTACGCCCATATCCAGGGGCCGGCCGATCCCGATCCCGAGCCGGGACTGGACGGGATCCTGCGCGGCATGATCTCGCACCAGTATCCCAACCTGCTGTCGCCGGCGCATCATCCGCATGACCGGATGACCTATCTCAACCGCGAACTGGACCTGTTCAAGGCGCATGTGGGGCCCGGTCTCTCGCCGCGGATGTCGCTCGACATGGTCCGTTACCTGACCTATGGCCACCTGTCGAACAAGCGTCTGGCGACGCTGCCGGTGGGGCGCAACTCCCGCTCGGTGCTGGTGGCGATGAGCGGGCCGCTGCTGAGCTATTACCTGGGCCGGCCCAGAAACCTGCTGGATGCCACCGTGCCCAAGCGCGAAGTCTATGATCTGTGCCGCCGCTTTGCCGGGGAAACCTATCGCAAGCTGCGCGCCGGGCCGACGGTCGACGAGGTGAAGACCCTGTCGATGGATGCGATGGAGAAGATGGTGCGCGACCATGTGGCCTATCTCAACCCCGAAACCTCGCGGGTGCTGGCGGCGGTGACCGACGCCGAGACGCGCACCTATGTCACCCAGGTCTACGCGTCGCTGTGGAAGGCGCTGCACGGCGGTGAGGCGGAGCGGATCACCACCTTTCAATGGGGGCGCTGCCTCAGGGTGCTGAATCTCGAACTTATCATGGAAAACGCGGCCATCGCGGGTATAGAAGGCTCCAAAGATTCCAAAGTCATTGCGCGATGACCAACCCAGAACAAACAGGACATGTTTCATGCTCACACTGAGAGAAGAACTTAGCAAAACCCACGGCATCGCAAATGACGGCAGCCCCTTCGTGATTGCCGAGATGTCGGGCAACCACAACCAGTCGCTGGACCGGGCGCTGGAGATCGTCGATGCCGCCGCCGCCACCGGGGCCGATGCGCTCAAGATCCAGACCTTTACCGCCGACAGCATGACGCTGGATCTGAGCGAGGGCGAATTCACCATCACCGATCCCAAGTCGCTGTGGACCGGGCGCACGCTCTACAGTCTCTATGAAGAGGCAAAGACCCCGGCCGAATGGCACAAGCCGATCTTCGACCGGGCCCGCGAGAAAGGCATTCTGGCCTTTTCGACGCCGTTTTCCGAGGATGCGGTCGAGCTGCTGGAAAGCCTGGATGTGCCGGCCTACAAGATCGCCTCGTTCGAGGCGGTCGACCTGCCGCTCATCCGCTGCGTGGCGGCGACCGGCAAGCCGATGATCATCTCGACCGGCATGGCCAGCGCGGTCGAGATCGGCGAGGCGGTCGAGGCGGCGCGCTCGGCGGGCTGTACCAACCTGACCCTGCTGAAATGCACGTCCAGCTATCCGGCCAGCCCGGAGAACACCAACCTGGTGACCATGCCGCTGATCGGTCAGACCTTCGGCTGCAATTACGGCCTGTCCGATCACACCATGGGCAATGGCGTGTCCTGTGCCGCCACCGCCCTGGGGGGATCAGTGATCGAGAAGCATTTCATCATCGACCGGTCCGCCGGCGGGGTGGACAGCGCCTTTTCGCTGGAGCCCGACGAATTCACCGCGCTGGTGACCGAGGTCAAGCGCGCCGCGGCGGGCATGGGCAAGATCACCTTTGGCGGGACCGCCTCGGAACAGGCCGGACGCCGCAAGCGGCGCTCGCTCTATATCGGGGCCGATCTCACGGCCGGCGATGTGCTGACGCCCGAGAACCTGCGCCGTATCCGTCCGGGCCTGGGCCTGGCGCCGCGCCATTTCGATGCGCTGATCGGCCGCCGGGTCGGACAGGATGTCAAGCGTGGCACGCCGATGAGCTGGGATCTTCTGGACGACAAATCGTAAGGCGGGGTGAACGCTATGCTCCGCGAGAGCTTGTATCGTGTCAAAAGCGTGGTCGTCCGGAAACTGACCTATGGCGCGCCATTGCGGCTGAGCAAGGTGCTGTTGCGCTATAATCGCTACAAGCTGGCGAGCCAGCTGCTCTACCTGCCGGGCCAGTACAAGCCGGACTGTCCCAAGACCCTGCGGCTGAAGGAACGCGCCTATGAAGGGCTGGGCGATTTCGAGCGCGCCGCCGAGTACAGGGCCCGGCAGCTGCGACCGCAGATGGCCGAACCGATCGAGCAGAAGGACTATGCCAGGCTGTTCGCCCTGATGGCGGAGATGGAGCGGACCTGCCGTCCGGCCCCCTACAAGGCCGGTTACCTGATCGCGCAGCAGATGGTGTCCGAACCCGGGCGCCGTCGCCTGCTGGCGGCGGCTCTCAATACGCAGAAGCAATATACCGACAGCATCTTCCTGATCCATATCATCACCCTGTGCCGGGCGATGAAGGGCGCCTATCACCCGGCTGCCCGCCGGATCGTGAAGGAACTGGCCAATCTCGAGGCCGCGCCCGAACTGCTGATGAAGCGGCGCACCAAGATCCTGCAGGACAGTCTGCGGATGGTGGATCTGATCGCCCGCGAGGCCATGGACTGGGCCAGCGAGGACGGCGATTACGACAGCCTGGTGGTCGCTTCGGCGGGCAAGAAGGAGAGCAAGTCGGAGAAGGCCTCGGCCAAGGCGGAGGAGAGTGGCGCGGCGGCCGAGGAATCCTTTGGCGTGGCCGGCATGCAGGATTTCAAGGAACTGGCCCTGCAAGGCCGGATGCGCGACACCTATCTCGAGATCTGCGACAAGGATTTTGCCGAGGCCGAGACGCTTCAGGCCCGGATCAAGGCGATCCAGGACATGGTGCGCGCCAGCGTGCGGCACGTGCCCGATTACAGCAGCTCGTACGAGCTGGCCCGGACCCGGCTGGCGGAGATGAAGGCCGAGCTGGAGCCGCTGTTCGACGACAGCGCGCCCCGGACCGCGAAACAGAACACGGATATGGTTCTGGTGCTGTGCGACTATCTGCTGCTGGTCCGCCGGCTGGGGTTGGCCGCCGAGATCGACCGGGTGCATGCGCGCATGGAGGCGTTGTCGGAACGCGTCGAGATGCTGCCCTTCCTGTGGTCGGTGCCGGCCACCATCGCGCGCGATACCGGCGGGGTCGCCTTGTCCTGCCGCATCATGGCCCGGCTCGAGGGGCTCAAGCCCAAGGTCAACCGGGACATGCAGAACTTTTTCCGCTGGGCGATGATCGCGCGGGAATATGAAAAGGCCAACGCCTTCTACAAGGTTCTGCCCAAGAACCTGCGCCGGCGCAGCGGCTTGCTGTATTATGCCAATATCCTGCAACGCCAGGGCCGGTTCAACGAGGCGCTGAACCTGGTCAAGGAAGTCTATGGGCAGATGCTGAGCAATCCCAGCACCGTCAACGCCTTTTCCAGTCACAGTCTGATCAAGCGGGTGGGCGAGCTGCGCTTTCTGATCGAGACTGCCAAGCATTTCAAATCGGTGCCACAGCCCAAGAACCCCAAGGGGGTGCTGCTGATCGCGCCGCGCAATATCGACCATCTCCGGCGCAACCCGCTGATGGTCCTGCCGGAACTCAAGCGCAAGGGCTGGGCCGTGGTGCCCATTGTCGAAGGGTTCCTGCCGCGGGAACTGACCGGTATCAAGGAGATCGACGTGCTCAATGGCGCGCTCAATCCCAATATCGTGTTCAGCCCCGAGGCCGCCGAGGTGATGCCGGACGTGGAGGATTTCGTCTTCGACCCGGACAATGCGACCCTGCGCTGGGGTAAGATCGACCTGGGGCATTCGCTGTGGGAAGACGCGGCGATCAACCGGCGCCGCTATTCGATCCACTGGCATTGCCCCGAGCTGCAACATTATCTGGGCGGGCTGGTCGACTGGACCCGGGCCGAGGCGCGGGTGCTGCAATATGCCCTGAAGACCACGCGCGACCGCAACCTGCCCGGTGCCTGTATCGCGCTGTTCAGCTGCCGCCTGCCGGATTCGCTGTTCCGTTTCTTCTGCGAGGAACACGGCGACCCCAAAAACTTCTTCTGCCTGCAGGTCGCCAACGGGTACCAGAACTATTTCACCAATTTCTCGACCAATATCTCGCAGCGGTTTGTCATGCGGAACGTGACGCAATATCCGCAGGTGCGCTCGGGCAGTTTCCCGATCCCCGAGTTTTTCGAGAATTATTACGAACAGAAAAAGGGCGATATCCCGGCGATCATGGAGCGTTTCATCGGGGTGACCAAGGTCAAGCGCTCGACCGAGGGGACCTCGGGGCTGCCCAAGGAGGCCCAGGCGCTGGACAAGCGCCTGAAGGAATGGCGGGCCAAGGGCGGCAAGATCGCCTGTGCCTTTGGCAAGGTGGTGTGCGACAGCGCGGTGCCCTTTGACGGCGGCCCGGCGCATAGCAACATGAAGGACTGGATCAACCATTGTATCCGGACGGTCCAGGGCAGCAACACGCTGTTGCTGATCAAGCCGCATCCGCATGAGCTGAACAACCAGATCGCCACCTTTCCGACCGAGTATTTCCGCGACCTGCTGGACGAGCCACTGGGCGAGAATGCCGTCTTCATGGGGCATCGCTGGTTCGACATGCATGACATGCTTGAACGGATGGATCTGGGGCTGGTCTATAACGGGACCACGGCGATCGAGCTGGGGATCATGGGCGTGCCCTGTGTGCTGGCCGGCCATTTCGCGCCGATCGACTATCCGATCGGCCATGTCTCGGTGCGCGACCGGCAGGAGTTCGAGGCGTATCTGCGCTTCGAGAAGCCGGCCGAAGTGGCCCCCGATCTGCGCGAGCGGGCGGCGGTCTGGCTGGATTACATGGCAAACGAGGAGTTCACCCAGGCCTATCGCTATCATGCGCGCCCGGTGACCAACAAGGTGCTCTACCCGCCCTACTGGTTCCAGGACGATGTCAAGCGGCATCAGAAAGCCCCGGACCCGGCGGTTATCGAACTGGCGGGACGCGCCCTGGGGGAACGGTTCGAGCCGGGGTTTGCCGCGGCCGCCGTTCCGGTTTAGGATCAGGGCTTTTTGGGCGCATACCAGACGAGACAGATATGAAGATCACCCTTTCCAGCCTCCTTTCCACCTTGCCCCGGCCATCGGCGGGGGGCGCACGCGATTTCTCGGGCCGATCGGGGGGCCGGAGCCGCGATCATGTAGCCTGCGCAGAACACCCGGTGCGGTTTGTGGAGCGGTCAGCTTGTTGATCCTCGTATGGCAGGGCAAGAAGGAGCAACGTTTTCAATGGGGATAGTTAAGATGGTACGTTCGGGGGAAACCCTAAATGGTACGCCGCGGCGCAGTGAGTCACATCACCTCATAACCCATGGCCGGTCACGGCATCTGCTGATCCTGCTCAGTGCGACCGGGACCAAGCCGAGCCATTTCAACCTGTGGAAGCTGGCCGACCAACTGCCCTATCACAAGCTGTATCTGCGGGTTCCGGTCAACGACTGGTATCAGAACGGGGTTCCCGGCCTGGGATCGAACCTTGACGAGACATTCGACAGTATCCGGCGGCTTGCGGATGGGCTGAAGGTGAAGCGGATCGGGGTCTGCGGCAGCAGCATGGGCGGCTATGCCGCGCTGCTCTTCGCGGCGAAACTGGGCGGCGCGGCGCTGGCCTTCAGCCCCGAAACGCGCCTTGGTCTGCCCTATAGCCGTTCGCTCAAGATGATGCCGCCGGGAACGCCGCACCGGTATGGCGACCTGCATGACATTCTGGCCGGGGCGAAGGAAAAGCTCCATATCTACACCGGCGAGATGGATCCGGTCGATCTGTACTGCGCGGCCCTGGTCAAGAAGCTGGATACGGTCAATATCGTCACCCTGCGCAATGACGAACATACGGTCATGCGCAACCTGAATTTCTCGGACCGGCTGGTGCCCGCGATCCGGGCGATGACCGAAGGGCAGCCCATGCCCACGCTGGTCGATCGTGGCAATGCGCTGGAGATCAAGGAATTTCCGCGCAGCTTCTTCCGGGGCTGGGTGCATTACCTGAACAAGGATTACGTGCGGGCCCGTGCCGAACTGGAAAACGCCCTGGTCCAATATCCGATATCGGCGCGGGTCAATTACCTGATGGCCCGTCTCAATCTCAAGGAAGGGCATCCGGAACGGGCGCGCGAGCATGCCGCCATGGCGGCGGCGCTGACCCCGGATTTCGTGGAACACCGCTCGTTGTTCGCCCATTGCCTGCGCATGACCGGAGATCTGGAGGAAGCCGCCTTTCACCACCGGATCATCCTCGAGAAATGGCCCGACTATCACCCGTCGCATTTCGATCTGGCACAGATCTGTAACCGGCTGGACGACAAGGAAGCGGCCAAGGCCGGTTATGCCGAGGCATTCCGGCTGCAACCGTCGAATGCAACCTATCGCCGTATGGCCCTGAAAGGCTGATCCCGGCAACCGGACGCGCGCCCGGGACGCGTCATGCGGGTCTGGGCCGCGTCGTTGCCGGGCGGAAAGGAGAGGGGATGTGTCGTGACCGACCGTGACATGGGGACGCGCACCAGTCTTGCGGGGGAGCACGTGATGTCGTGTGAACCCTATCCTTCGAGCCTCTGCGGCCCCTGTCATCACATCCTGCCTTGGGAGGGCAGTTCCCCGCGGCCGATGGTGGTCTTCTTCGGGGCCAAGGATCTTGCCGAAGGGGTTTTCAACTTCTTCCAGCAGGGGCGCGAGCTGAAGGCGCACAGGTTCTTCTTCAACAATGGCGAAAACCACTGGTATCAATACGGGATCCCCGGTTTCGCCGACAGCGACGCCGCGGTGCTCGACCTGCTGGCGCGCTGGCGGGAGGTGTTGCAGGCGACCAGGATCTACATGGTCGGGACCTCGATGGGGGGCTATGCCGCGATCCGCTACGGGGCCGCGCTCGGGGCCGATATCCTGGCCTTCTCGACCGATGCGGTGCTCAATGCGCCGCAATCGCAGAGCGCGGCGCATTTCACCGGCACGCAACCCCCAACATGTCCCGACCTGCGCCCGCTGGTGCGAGAGGCGGCGCCGGATCTGACCCTGATCGTGGGAGAGCGCGACCTGTCCGACCTGAAGTCGGCGAGGGATCTGATGCGGGTTGCCCGGATCAAGGCGATCTCGATGGTGGGCGGGAGCCATGTCATGCCGACCTTCCTGTCGCGCCAGGCCCGGCTCGGTCCGTTGCTGCGCGATTTCGTCGCGGGCAAGGGGGTCGGGGTCGAGGCCGGGACTGGCCGGGCGCTGACGGCAAAGGGATATGTGGAACAGGGGTTCGAGGCGCTGTGCGAGGCCCGGTCGGACGGTGCCGATTGGGAGAGGGTGGAACGGCTGACACGGGCCGCGCTCGAGGCCTATCCCAACGGCGAGGCGGCCCAAGCCCTGCTGGGCGAGGCGCTGTTGCATCTGAACCGTCCGGCCGAGGCGCTGACGGTGTTGTCCCAGGCGGCGGTCGGCTGTGGCGATGACGTGAACCTGCTTTTGCTGCTCTGCGTTGCGCTGCGTCTGAACCAGGGCACCGCGCGGGCCAAGGCGATCTGCCAGGGCATCCTGGAAAAACAGCCCGGACATGTGCGCACGCTGATCTCTCTTGCCCTGACCCATGTGGCGGATCGCGAGTTCCAGCCGGCCCGGTTCTGCCTGTTGCGGGCCCTGCGGCGGGAGCCGGGCAACGCCGCCGTCCGGCGGCATCTGGCAAAGGTGGAACTGAAGCTCAGGGCGCTTGGCCAGCTCGCCTGATCCCCGGCGGGGATGGGCTCCTCAGCGGGGTCTCTCGAAGGCAAGCACGCGGGAGTCGAGGCGTTGGGATGACTTCTCGACCGAGGTGAGGAATTCCAGCGGGTGGGGGCGCAGGCGCAGCGGCGCCAGGGCCCGGACGTAATGATCCACCGGGTGGGCCCAGCCGGATTCCTGATAGCGCAGCGATTTGTCGGCCACCAGCACATGAATCAGCGCGATTGCGCCGGGCTTGTGCAGCAGGGACGTGATCCGGTCGAAGAACACCGTCTCTTCGTCAGGATGGATGTGACAGGCTACGTTGAAGGCGAAAAGCAGGTCCGGCGCGGCGGCGATGGCGGCATCCAGGGTGGTGTCGAAAGTGCCCAGCAGCGGCTGCCGCTCGGCGACCCGGTCGGCCCAGGCCGCGCTGCCATTGTCGATCAGCGCCTGTGCGATATCCAGGCCGATATAGCGCCCCGGCGCCAGGTGGGCCATGACATGGGCGCCGACCCGCAGGGTGCCGCAGCCGAAATCGCAAACCGTCATGTCCTGCGGCAGACCCCCGGTGCTGCCGGTGAGGGCATCATGGATCCGGTTGATCAGCTTGAAAGGCCCCTTGCCCATCTCGCGCCAATCGGCGTGTTTCAGGTTCTGACCCAGGCTGTCATGCGCGACGCCCCGGTCGATCTTCGGCACATAGACGGCCTCGAAATATTTCGAGAACCGCTTGCCCGGATTGTCTTTCAGCCAGGCCTGGTACCCGGCGTCGAACCGCGCGTCATCCGAAGGGTCCTGATCCATGGAGCGTCTCCTGTTCCTGCGCCCGGCAGAGGCCGGTCCGGGACCTGATCAGAGTAACCTGAACAGCGCCTCGGCAAACTCCCAGTCCTCGGGCGTGTCGATGTCCTGGGTGCGGGCGCGCGGCATGATATGCGGGCGGGATTGCGAGCCGAACATCGGGTGGTCGTCGATGAACGCGTCACGCCGGCCCCAGTAGAACATGCCCGCGTCGTGAAAGGTTTCCGCCAGATCCTGGCTGCGGGTCTTTGCATGTTCGGGGAACAGCATCTCGACCCCGCCCTGGCCGGTCTCGACCATGGCCCGCTGCGCCGGATGCGCAAAGGTGGCGGCGGCGAAGACGAACCGGGTGTCGTCGCGCTCGGTCAGCGTGGCATGGGCGGCGCGCAGATCCTCGGGGCGTACGAAGGCGGCGGTGGCGTAGATGCAGCAGGCCATCTCGACCGGGCGGCCGTGGATGTCTTCCATGGCGCGGATGGCATGGTTGATCACCACCCGGGTCGGGCTGAAATCATCGGCCAGATTGTCGGGGCGCATGAAGGGCACCTCGGCCCCCGCGGCGCGGGCCACATCGGCAATCTCGGCGTCATCGGTCGAGACGATCACGTGGTCGAACAGGCCCGAGGCGCGGGCGGCTTCGACCGGCCAGGCGATCATCGGCTTGCCGCCGAATTCGCGGATGTTCTTGCGCGGGATGCGCTTGCTGCCGCCGCGGGCGGGGAGAAGGGCGATCTTCATGAAATCCTCGGGTTGGCGCGCCCGCGGAGGGTGGCGGGCGGGCCGCTGAAAAGACAGGTGCGATTGGCGGCAGGAGCCGACCCCGAAGGGTCAGCTCTGGCCAATCTCTTTCAGACCGTCCCGGACCATGGCGATCACATGGGCCTGGTCCGCATCGCTGAGCTGCGGATGCAGCGGCAGCGACAGGGCGCCGGCATAATAGTGCTCGGCATTGGGGAACTGGCCCTCGCGGAAGCCCAGCCCCTGGTAATAGGGCTGCGTGTGGATCGGGATGTAATGCACGTTCACGCCCACCCCGTGTTCCCGCAGGAACTCGAACAGGCGCAGGCGCAGGGCGGCGCGGTCGGGGCCGTCCTCGGCCAGGTGGATCGGATAGAGGTGCAGCGCCGAGCGGTTCTCGGCCTCGCGCTTCTGGATCCGCACGGCCATGTCGGCAAAGGCGGCGTCATAGGCCTCGGCCCGGGCATGGCGGATATCCACGAACTCGGTCAGCCGGGTCATCTGGCTTGCGCCGAGCGCGGCCTGCATATCGGTGATCCGATAGTTCAGCCCCAGCTCCACCTGCTGGTAATACCAGGGACCGTCGCCCTCGCGGGTCATCAGGTCGGGCTGCCGGGTCACCCCGTGCGAGCGCAGCAGGTCCAGACGGGTCGCCAGTTCGTCGGAGGCGGTGGTGACCACGCCGCCTTCGGCGGTGGTGACGATCTTGACCGGGTGGAACGAAAAGACGCAGGCATCCGAATAGCGGCAATCGCCGACCGGGCCACCGTCATAGCTGGCCCCGATCGCATGCGAGGCATCCTCGATGATGTGGAAGCCGTATTTCTGCGACAGGGCGTGAATGGCCTTCATGTCACAGGACTGGCCGCCGAAATGCACCGGGATCACGATATGGGGCAGGGTGCCCGCCGCCTCGGCCTCGGCCAGCGCCTGGGCCAGCTTGTCGGGGCACATGCACAGGGTGTCGAGGTCGATGTCGACGAAATTGACCTCGGCCCCGCAGAGCAGCCCCACATTGGACGAGGCCACGAAGCTGTTGGGAGAGGTCCACAGGCGCTTGCCCGGTTCCAGACCCAGGCCCAGGCATGCGATATGCAGGGCCGAAGTCGCGCTGTTGACCGCGATGGCGTGGGGAATGTTGCACGCGGCCTTGATGCTGTCCTCGAACCTCCCGACCGCAGGGCCCTGGGTCAGGAAGTCCGATGTCAGCACGTCCACGACCGAGGCGATATCCTCGTCCGTGATCCACTGCCGACCGTAAGGTATCATTTTGCGAACCCGGTCTTTTCGAGGAGGTCGATGATCTCTTCCTGGTTCAGGAACACCGGGTTGGTGCCCGAGTTGTATTCGAAATCCGGGCCGGTCGGCGTGCCTTTTTCACCCAGGCGGGTGACCGAGAAGTCGACGTCGAGATCGGTGAACTTGATGGTCGGGATGATCGAGAAGAACTCGTCGAACTGATAGGTCTGGTGCGCGTCCTCTTCGGGGCACATCACCTCGTGCAGCTTCTCGCCGGGGCGGATGCCGACGACACGCTGTTCCAGATCGGGGGCCATGGCGGTGGCCAGGTCGGTGATCTTGGTCGAGGGGATGCGCGGCACGAAGATCTCGCCGCCCCACATGCGCTCGAAGGATTTCAGGACGAAATCGACGCCCTGGTCGAGGGTGATCCAGAAACGGGTCATGCGCTCGTCGGTGATCGGCAGGTGATCGGTGCCTTCCTCGATCATGCGATGGAAGAACGGGATCACCGAGCCGCGCGAGCCGACCACGTTGCCGTAGCGGACGACACAGAAACGGGTGTCGCGCGAGCCGACGGTGTTGTTGGCCGAAACGAACAGCTTGTCCGACACCAGCTTGGTGGCGCCGTAGAGGTTGATCGGCTTGGCTGCCTTGTCGGTGGACAGGGCCACGACCTTCTTGACGTTGTTGGCGATGGCCGCCCGGGTGACGTTCTCGGCACCGGTGATATTGGTGCGGATACATTCGATCGGGTTGTATTCGGCGGCGGGAACCTGCTTGAGCGCGGCGGCGTGCACGACATAGTCGACGCCTTCCATCGCTTCCATCATCCGGCGTTCGTCGCGCACGTCGCCGATGAAATAGCGGATGCGATGTTCGCCGGGGAATTTCTGTTGCATTTCGAACTGCTTGAGTTCGTCACGGCTGTAGACGATGACGGCCGAGGGATCGTAGTCCTGCAGAACCCTGCTGATGAAACGGGTGCCAAAAGAGCCTGTGCCGCCGGTTACCAAGATGCGCTTATTGTTCAGCATATAATAGTTTCCATTCGATTCTGAATTTTGAGTGTCTGATAACAGTGGTTCGCCTCGAGCCCAAGCCAACATTTAGGGTCGCCGGGGCAGGAGCCCGGGTTGCAGCTATTGTTACAGAAATTTCGTTTGTGCAAGGTGGTTGTTGACGATGCTGTCCGGTTTGGCGGGCTTGCGCTTGCGTTGTCAAGGGATTTTATGCCAACTCACCTCATGACGACTTGCATGTTCTGTACATCTCGGCGATTGCCCGGCCATCTGCCCGGTTGGCGACCTGTCGACCGCGCCGGCCATTGAAGAGCATCCGAGTGAACATGTCTCCCTTTCCCCGCGTTTCCGTGATCACGCCGGCATATAATGCGGCCGCGGTGCTGCCGCGCGCGGTCGCCTCGGTACAGGCGCAGAGCCTGCGGGATTGGGAGATGCTGGTCGTCGATGACGGGTCGACGGACGACACCCTGGCCATCGCCCGCGCGCTGGCGGCGGGGGATCCGCGCATCACGGTCATGGCCCAGGCCCGCAACGGCGGTCCGGCGACGGCCCGGAACCGGGCCCTGGCGGCGGCGCGCGGCCGGTTCATCGCGTTTCTCGATGCCGATGACGCCTGGGTGCCGGAAAAGCTGGAACGCCAGCTGGCGTTCATGACCGAACACGGCGCGGGGCTCAGCTATACCGGTTTCTGGCGGATCGCGGCCGGTCGGCGGTGGCAGGTGAATGTGCCGGGTTCGGTGACGCGGGCGCAGCTGTTGCGGGGCAATG
This sequence comes from Ruegeria sp. YKSF070, assembly GCF_059612725.1. Lineage (NCBI taxonomy): Bacteria > Pseudomonadati > Pseudomonadota > Alphaproteobacteria > Rhodobacterales > Roseobacteraceae > Ruegeria > Ruegeria sp. YKSF070. The sequence continues at coordinate 60,816 of NZ_JBXWRD010000025.1, forward strand.
TGATCGGATGCCTCACGGCTATCTATGACCGCGAGGTCTATGGTACGGTCGAGATGCCGGATTTGCCGATGCGGCAGGATTATGCCCTCTGGCTGGATTTGCTGAGCCGGAAGGAACCTGCCCTGGGCCTGGACCTGCCGCTTGCCGAATATCACCGAACGCCGGGCTCCTTGTCGGCCAAGCGGTTCCGGGCGCTCGGCGCGACCTGGCGCCTGTACCGGGATCATGCCGGGCTGTCGGCGCCCCAGGCGGCATGGTGCTTGTCGAACCATCTGGTCAGGCGGCTGATACGGGGGTGATGATGCGGGCTGGGGTCAGGGCAGCCGAAACGGAGGGGACCGGGACCGGCGTGACCGTGGCGATTTCCACGCTGGGGTCGCGCGTGGGCGGCCTGAGCCTGCCGCCGCAGATGGCGGGCATCTCCTATCTGGTGCTGATCCAGCGTCCGGGCAAGACGGTGACCACCGCGCTGCAGGCGCGCGGGGATGTCCGGTTCGAGACGCTGGAAACGGTGGGCCTGTCCTACAGCCGCAATGCGGCGCTGGCCCTGGCGGACGGGGCGTTCGTGCTGTTTTCGGATGATGATCTGGTGCTGGACCCGCAAGGCATCCTGGCCCTGCGCGACCTGCTTGTGGCCAATCCGCGCCTGACCTTTGCGGCGGGCTGGCGGCGCGAGCGCCTGCCGCGCAGCGGTCGACGGGCCGGGATCCGGCGCCTGGGCCTGTTCAATTCGGGCCGGATCTGCGCCCCCGAGCTGTTGGTCAGGCGCCGCAGGGTGATGCGGGCTGGGATCTGGTTCGATCCCAATTTCGGGATCGGGGCCCGTTACCCGGTGGGCGAGGAATACGCCTTTGTGAGCGATATGCTTAAGGCCCGCCTGCGCGGGCAGTCGGTGCCGATCGTGACCGGTTCGCACCCCCATGAAAGCACCGGCGACGACTGGATGGATGACAGGTTGCTGGTGGCCCGGCAGGCCCTGTTGCGGCGGGTCTTCGGGATCCGGGCGCCGGTCATACGGATGCTTTATGCCATACGGCACCGGCACCGGCTGGGCGGGGCCGGTGCCGCGCTGCGTTTTGGCCTGGGATACTGAGCCCGCGCGTTCGGTGCCCGGCGCGGGCCGCGTTCACTTTCCCTGCCGGGCGGCACACAGGCCCACGGTATCCAGCAGGCGGGCCGTTGCCGGCAGGCGGGCGGGCACCCCGGCAAAGGCGCTGTGGCGCACCAGGATACAGATTAGATCGGCCTGATCCAGGGCCTGCTGAAGGTCGGTCAGGACAATGGGCAGATCCGACAGACCCGCGGGCAGGGTCTTGATATGGGGTTCCACCGCCAGCACCTGGCAGCCGAGCTGGCCAAAGGCGCGGGTGATCTCAAGTGCGGGGCTTTTGCGCAGATCGTCGATATCGGGCTTGAAGGCCAGGCCCAGGCAGGCAACCCGGATATCGGACATCGCGCGTTCGGGGGCCTGGGACAGCACCTCGAGGATGGCGGCCTTGCCCTTGTCCAGCACCCAGCCGGGCTTGGCGTTGTTGCGTTCGCGGGCGGCGCGGATCAGCTGCGCCTCTTCGGGGGCCGAGGCGACGATGAACCAGGGATCGACGGCGATGCAATGGCCGCCGACCCCAGGGCCGGGCTGCAGGATATTGACGCGGGGATGGCGATTGGCCAGCGCGATCAGTTCCCACACGTCGATGCCGAACCGGTCGCAGATCATCGACAGCTCGTTGGCAAAGGCGATCTGGACATCGCGCGAGCTGTTTTCCACCAGCTTGCACATCTCGGCGGTTTCGGCGCTGGTGGCGATGCAGTCGCCCTGGACCACCAGCTTGTAAAGCGCGATGGCCATCTCCGAGGCGCGGGCGCTCATGCCGCCGATGATGCGGTCGTTCTCGACCAGTTCGCGCACCACATGGCCGGGCAGGACCCGTTCGGGGCAATGGGCGATCTGGATGTCGGCGGCGTCTCCGGCCTGTTGCGGAAAGCTCAGATCGGGACGGGCCGCGGCCAGCCATTCGGCCAGCTGGCGGGTGGCGCCCACCGGCGAGGTGCTCTCCAGGATCACCAGATTGCCCGGCGCCAGCACCGGGGCGATGCTGTGGGCCGCGTCCTCGATATATTTCAGATCGGGCTGGAACTCGTCCCGGAACGGGGTCGGAACCGAGATGATGAATGCGTCGGCCGGTTCCGGGGTCAGGGTGGCATGCAGATTGCCGTCGTTGACGGCCTTGTGCACGATCCCGTCCAGTTCGGGTTCGACGATGTGAATCTGTCCGGCATTGACCGTATCCACCACATGGGCAGAGACATCGACGCCGATCACCCGGCTGCCATAGGCGGCAAAAACCGCGGCTGTGGGCAGGCCGATATAGCCGAGACCTATCATGGAAATACGGTCGAACATTCTGTCTCGAGTTCCTTGTGAATAAGTGTCCGGGAGCGGTTCAGGCGGCCAGATGCGCCGCGATCCGGGCGGCGGCGCGGCCATCGCCATAGGGGCTGCGGGCCTGGGCCATGGCCGCATAGGCGGCCGGGTCGGTCAGAAGACGCAGCGCCTCGGTGCGGATCCGGTCGCTGCCGGTTCCGACCAGGCGCACCGTGCCCGCCGCGACCGCTTCGGGCCGCTCGGTGGTCTCGCGCATGACCAGAACCGGTTTGCCCAGGGCGGGCGCCTCTTCTTGGATGCCGCCGGAATCGGTGATCACCAGCCGCGACCGGTGCATCAGCCAGACAAAGGGCAGGTAGTCCTGCGGCGGGATCAGGTGGATATTCTCGACGCCGCCGAGGATCCGGGTCACCGGCCCCTGCACATTGGGGTTGAGATGCACCGGATAGACGATCTGCGCCGGGCTTTGCTCGACGATCTGGCGCAGGGCGGTGCAGATGTCCTCGAAACCGGGGCCGAAATTCTCGCGCCGGTGACCGGTGACCAGGATCAGCGGCCTGTCGGGGGACAGGAAATCGAACTGCTGACGGAGGTGGTTGTCCAGGTCGGGCGTGGCCTCGATCCGGGCGACCACCTGCTGCAGGGCGTCGATCACGGTATTGCCGGTGACATGGATGGTGTCGTCGGCCACGTTCTCGGCAAGAAGATTGTCGCGCGCGGTCGCGGTCGGGGCAAAATGCAGCGAGGCCAGGCGCCCGATCATCTGGCGGTTCATCTCTTCGGGCCAGGGGGCGTGAATATTGCCGGTGCGCAGCCCGGCCTCGACATGGCCCACGGGGATCCGGGCGTAGAAGGCGGCCAGCGCCGCGGCCAGGGCGGTGGTGGTGTCGCCATGCACCAGAACCCGGTCATAGCCGCCCTCGGCCAGGGGCGCGCGCAGCGCCTGCAGGACGCCGGTGGTGATATCGGTCAGGCTCTGGCCCTCGCGCATCAGGTTCAGATCCAGATCGGGGCGGATGTCGAACAGGTCGAGCACCTGGTCCAGCATCTGCCGGTGCTGCGCGGTGACGCAGATATCGACCCGGACATCGGGGCGCTGCCGCAGCTGTCCGATCACCGGGGCCATCTTGATGGCTTCCGGGCGGGTTCCGAAGACGACGAGGATTTTCACGGCGGGGACCCTTTGGACTGGCGGTTGCGCGAGCGTGTTTTGGTTATCAACTTCAGGATCGAATGCAATCGCCAAGCGGTGCGCGGGTGGGACTATCTTGTCGCGACGACCGGCGCGAAGAGGTCGGTATTCGGTATTGTGGCGGCCTGCTGCTGCAACACGGCGCCCCGTGCGCGGGCGGCTTGCGACATCGTTCGCAGCCGGTCGGGATCGGAGATCAGGCGCTGCAGGGCGCGGGCGGCGGCGGCGGTATCGCCGGCGGGCACCACCTGTCCGGCACCGCTGTCGCCCAGCAGGTCCGGCGGCGTGCCGAGGTCGTAACAGACCACCGGGCGCCCGGCGGTCAGCGCCTCGAGCACGGTGCGCCCGAAGCTTTCGGCGAAATGAGACAGGCTGAGCACGATATCGGCCTGGGCCAGGGCGGCGGCCGGGTCGGGGCAATATCCCGCGTGACGCATGTTGCGGGGCAGGGGGGCCAGTGCGGCGAGATCGGTGCTGTCGGGGCCGATCAGCAGGAATTGGGCTGGCAGGGTCGCGCAGGCGCGCGCGATCGCCACCGCATCCGCGACGCCCTTGCGGGCGCTCAGGCTGCCGATGAGCGCAACGCGGATGTGGCCCTGCGGGGCAAAGGGCAGCTCTGCCAGGGCCGAATCCACCCGGTTGGGCAGCAGGTTCACGCGGTTCGCGGGCAGGTCGAGCCAGTCGATCACTGCCTGCGAGTTGGCGATGAAACGGTCCCCGAGCTCCAGCATATAGGTCCGCAATTCCGCCGCGCCGAGCCCCAGATCGAGGCAGAGGCGCGGATCCTGGGCCGGGAGTTCGCGCACATGCACCACCGTGGGCACCCCGGCGGCGTGGGCCGCGCGCAGGGGGGCGTCCAGCACCAGGGTGTTCTGGTGCAGCTCGACCGCGCCGCTGTCCCGGATCAGCCGGGTCAGCCGTTCAAGGGTGCGGGGATGTGGCGCCACGCCGCCGAACAGCCATCCGAACGGCAGCACATGCAACCGGTGCAGGCGTGGACGCAGGGCGGCCAGATAGCTTTCGTTCTCCAGGTTCGGCAGCACCAGCGAAGGGGTGAAGCCCGCCGCCACGGCCCGGTCGAGCACATCGAGCAGGCTGCGTTCGGCGCCAAAGATCCGGGCCCGGGCCTGGTGCCCGAAGAACAGCAGCGCCTTGCCCGGGGCGGGGGGTGGCAGAGCGCCCGCAAAGACCGGCGTGGGGTCGGCTCCGGCGGCGGCCCCCACCCGCAGATAATGGGCGAGCGGCGGGCCGTCGGCCTCTTGCAGCCCCTGCGCCATGCGATAGCCGGTGGTGCTGAAATCCGGGCCGGGGTCGCGGCCCTCGGCGGCGCCCTGATCGCGGTAATGGGACCAGGGTTCCAGATCGCGGGCGCGCAGGTCGGGATAGCTGCGCAGATACCAGGCGGCGTCGAATTGCGGCGGCAGGGCGGTCTCTTCGGCGGCTGTGCCGGTCAGGGCCAGGGCGGCGGGGGCCGGGAACGGGCGCCGGTCGGGCAGGCGGGGCAGGGGCAGGGCGCCGTCCTCGCGCATCCGGTGGTGCCAGCGCCGGGCGGCCATGCGATAGTCATGGCGGGGTCCCGCATGCTGGCTGTGCAGACCGGTTTCGCTGTTGCGGGTCAGCGATCCCGGATGGCTGCGTCCGAAGGAGAGCGGCAGTCCGGGCGAGACCTCGGCAATCGCCTCTGGTCCGTGCTGGGCCAGGATGCGTTCGTGATATTCGGTATCGGCCCCCGCCCTGACGCGGTCCCAGTATCCCAGCGTGTCGCGCAACTCGGCCCGGATCATCAGCGAGGAGATGTTGCGATGCACATATCCCGTATCGCCCCACCAGCGGGTAAAGCGCAGATCGGGCGTTGCGCGTACCCAGTGCGAGATGCTGGCCATCCGGTCGGGCGCGCGCAGCAGGGCCGCGGCCTGCCGGGCGATGCGGGCGGGATGGGCCCAGTCGTCGGCGTCCAGCACGGTGACGAAAGCGCCGCGCGCGGCGGCCAGCCCGATGTTGCGGGCCGGATAGGCCCCCGGTTCGGCACTGCCGTCCAGCAGGCGGATCCGGGGATCTCCGGCCGCATGGCGACGCACGATCGCGGCGGTGTCATCCCGCGAGCCATTGTCGATCACCAGGATTTCCAGTGCCTGCCAGCTCTGGTCCCGCAGGCTGCGCAGGGCGGTGCCGATGGTTGCCCCCGCATCCCGGGCGGGCATCAGCACGCTGACCAGCGGACCACCACGGCGGGGCAGGGCAGGGCCCGTGCGGTGCAGCCTGTCGAAGGCCGGAGCATCCCCCGGCGCCACCCGCACCCCGCCCAGCCCGGCGCGGGCGAACAGTATCTGCATCCGCCAGCGCCAGCCGAGGCCATGCCCGCCGCGGGCCGCGGTCAGATTGGCCGCGGCCAGATGCAGATCGGGGAACCCGCCCAACAGGTGCCGCGCGACCCGCAACAGGGCCTCGGCCCGGTCCCGGTCTCCGGTGGCCAGGGCGGCCTCGATCGCAAGCAGGGCCGGATCGGGCAGGCAGAAGCCGCCGATCAGTTCTGTCTCGGGGTCGAGCGGGCGCAGCAGGGTCTCGGCCTCGGCCCAGTTTCCGTGCCGGGCGGCCTCGCGCGCCTGCGCGATCCGGGCCCAGGCGCGCTCTGCCGGTGCGCCATGGGCGGCGAGCGCCCGGAGGTCGCGGGGGCCGGCCTCGAGCAGCCCCAGGCGCCGGTCCCGTTCGCGGGTTGCCGCGAAGACCGCGCAGGGCAGACGCCCTTCGCGGCGCCCGTGGCGCAGGTAATGGCGCAGGGGGTCGATGCCGGAGGCGGCCACATCCGGATAGCAGCGCAGGTACCAGTCCGGGTCGAAAAAGGCGGGTTTGCACCGGGTCATGGCGGGGGACTCCGCGGCAACGCAAGAGGGTGGAATGGGGACAGTCACACTTTACATCGCGGAAAATCAAGGTCATTTAACCTCGGGTTTCAGGGGTTTTGACCTGTGTCGAAGTTGATTGACGGAAGAATGAGATGACGCCTTCGAAACACGGGCCCGGTTCGGCTGCGCCTGTTCCGGCGATCCTGGCCGAGATGCAGCGCACCATTGAACGCCTTTACCTGTCCCAGCAGGATCTCAAGCAGCAGGTTGGCGCCCTGGGCGCCATGCATCCGGTGATCTGCCGCAGTCCGGGCCGGCCGGGTCCGGGTCCCCGGGCGCTGATGCGCCTGCATGGCGGGTACCGCCGCCGCTATCAGGCACGGGCGATCCGCGATTGCGGCCTGTTCGATGCGCCCTGGTATCTGCGCCGCAACCCGGATGTGCGCACGGCGGGCGTCGATCCGGTTGCGCATTTCCTGGAACATGGCGCCCGCGAGGGGCGCGATCCGGGCCCGCATTTCAACACGATGTTCTATCTGCGGACCTATCCGGATATCGCCGCCAGCGGTCTGAATCCCCTGTGGCATTACCTGACGGTCGGCTGGCAAGAGCAGCGCGCCATCCGTCCCGGCATGTTGTCCGAGGGATAGGGATGGCCAATTCATCCTGGAAACTGCCGGATCGTCTGGCCTATGTGGTCAGTCACAGCTACCCCTATTCCAGCAATGGCTATGCGGTGCGCACCCATGAGGTGGCGCGTGCGCTGGGTCAGCTGGGGCATGATGTGGTGGTGATCAACCGCCCGGGCCGTCCCTGGGATATCGACGGGTTTTCCCGGCGCCGGCGGATTTCTCCCGAACAGGTCATCGATGGCGTGCGCTATGTGTTCCTGCCGATGCCCGCGGGGGTGGGTCGGGGCTTTCGCGACCGGATGCGCGGTGCTGAACGAGGGCTGATGGAGGCCTTTGGGATATTTCGCCCCGCCGCGGTGATGGCGGCATCGAACTGGCAGACCGGAGAACCCGCCCAGAACGCGGCCCGCCGCTGGGGGGTGCCGTTCTTCTACGAGCAGCGCGGATTCTGGGAATTGTCGCGCGCCGTGTGCGAGCCGGGGTATGAGCGGACCGAAGACTATGAGCGGGACCGCCGCAACGAGTTGCGCGTGGCGCAGCGGGCCGAGGCGGTGTTCACCCTGAACGCGGCCATGCGGGACGAGATGGTGCGGCAGGGCGTGCCGGGTGACCGGATCGAGCTGGTGCCGAACGGGGTATCGGCGCTGACGGCTCAGAGCCGGGGCGCGGCCGGCGAGGTGACGCGGGAGAGTATCGGCTGCGGCGCGCGCCATCTGCTGGGCTATTTCGGGTCGCTGAGTGCATATGAGGGCAGCGAGGACCTGATCCGCCTGCTGGCGCGGCTGCGCCAGGACGGGGTGGATGTGGCCATGATGATCGTGGGGTCGGGTGCCGCCAAGGGGCTGATCGACAGTGCTGGCGAGACAGGGACCGAGAGCCGGATCAAGGCGCTGGCCCAGTCGCTGGGCGTTGCCGGTCATCTGCATCTGGTGCCCCGGGTGCCGCAGCAGCGGATGGCCGCGTATTACGCTCTGGCCGATGCCATGATCATGCCGCGCCGCTGTCATGCGGTGACCGAACTGGTCGCTCCGCTCAAACCCTATTCCGCCGCCAGCCATGGGCTGCCGGTCTTCATGAGCGATATCGCGCCGCTGGCCGAGATCGCAGGCGACATTCACGCGGTCCTGTTCCCCGAGGGCGATATCGAGACCCTGGCCGGGCAGGTGAAGTGGATGCTGGAAACGGGCGCGCATCCGGCGCGGACGCAGCCGCTGGCGGCCGAACTGCTCTGGTCGCGCCGGGTGGCCCCGATCTCGCGGCATCTGCAACGCGTCGCCCGGTCGGTGCCGGCGTTGCCCCTGGCCCCGGAAACGGGCGACAGGAATCTGGCGGGCGGCGTGCCCGGTTTCGACCTGGCCAGCGTGCCGCAGGCGGCGCTCAGGGATATGGTCCTGGCGGGGCCGATCGCCGCGATCGGACCCTGCGCCCATCTGGCCGGGCGCGAGCTGCGGCGTCTGACCCGGAACACGCTGCTGGCCGAGCTGGCCACCGGGCCGGTGGGACATTTCATCATCGACTGGTGCGGGTTGCAGGAGGCACCCGGTGAGTGGGACGGATTGTGGTCGATGCAGAACATGCGCCTGAACCGGCAGATCATGGATGCCTGCCGGATCGCGGTGGCCCGTGGCTGGCGTTTGCAGGTCACCGGGCCGGTGCGGCGGGGGCAGGCACCGCTCTATCGCACGGTGAGCGCGGTCTTCGAAGAGGTTCTGCCCGAAGAAGGGCAGGCCGATATCCGGGAGGCGGCACAATGAGGGTTGCGGTTCTGGCCGAGCAGAATTTCAACCTGATCGACGGCTCGACGATCTGGTTGCTGAACACCTGCAAGCTGCTGGCGCTGCAACCGGATTTCGACACCGACCTGTTGCTGCGGCACAGGCTGACCACCCGGCTG